>NZ_OY763408.1:3000000-3233236 GCF_963667405.1 uncultured Sphaerochaeta sp.
CAAGGTATCCAGTCTGAATCGGAGTACGATCAATCAGCTTGAGGGAGGCCTGCTTGCATGGGATGGGCAGCGGACGGGGAAGGACCTTGAGCTGGCTTTGCATTTGCTTTCCAGGCACAGCCAACTCTCGCGTACGCCGATGGTCTGTTTCCATGCACCATCCCATCACGAGAGCCTTCATGCTGCCCTATCTTCCGTCCCGAATGAAGCCTCCTCGTTGGGTTTGTTGCTGGTAGTTGGTGCCTCCTTTCCTGATGTGCCGGTCATCGAGCATATCCGGCACTGCACCCATGATGAGGTGTTGGGCATTGTCCAAAGCCAGCCCATCGGCCTTTTGGTCAGCGATGTTTTCGATCCGGCACTCTATGAGCAGGTGCGCAGACTCACCGGTGCCCCGATCGTCCTGGTAAGGGAGAGTTGGAAGCGGGAAGAGGCGGAGCAACTGAGCCTGATCCCCCGACTCGTAATCGCTCACCGTTGTGTGGAGGACAGCAGCGAATTCCAGACCCGGCTGATCAGCCTGTATGCAACCGGTGAGGTGCTTCCACCCCTGACCGGTGCTTTGGTCAAGCGTGCCGTTGTCTTTTTGGCCGAGCATGCCACCAAGTCAGTCTCCAGATGGCAGCTTTCCGAGGCGGTGAATGTCAGTGAGGACTACCTTACCAGAATTTTCCGCAAGGAGCTCGGTCTCTCTCCCTGGGACTACCTGAACCGCTACCGTATCTATCTTGCAACCATCCTGCTCAAGGAGTCCACCCTTACCATCAATGAGGTGGCAAGCCAGACGGGCTTCCAGGACCAAGCGTATTTTTGCAGGGTATTCAGGAAGATCAAGGGGTGTGCCCCCACCAAGGTCCGTTCAGCCACAGAATGATGTGGTTGCTGTGCTTGACAAAGGGATACGCCCAACCCTATTATATCGCAGTGCGATATATAGCATCGCGATGTAAGGTGGTTGCATGGATACCCATATCAGAAAAGTGTACGTCCCGATGACAGAAACAGGGTTTTACATCCTGCTTTGCCTTCAGCAGCCGATGCATGGCTATGGGATTGTCCAGAAGGTCAGGGAGTTGACAGAGGGAACCATCCTGCTCAGCCCCGGGACTATGTACGGCAGTCTTTCGAAGATGGAGAAAGATGGCCTGATCGTCCTGCTCAGGGAGGAGGAGAAGCGAAAGGTCTATCAGCTTACCGATCTGGGATGCGAGGTGCTTGCCTTGGAAAAGGAGCGGATTGTCCGGCTGTATAGGAATATGAAGGAGGTACGGTGATGAGAAAGAAGATCATGGTGAGATTTTTCACAATTCCTGAGTATGAGCGGGAGTGTCTCTTTTTGCAGGAACAGCACAGACAGGGTTGGAAGCTGGTTTCCGTATACTTCCCCGGCATCTATCGCTTTGAGGCGTGCGAGCCGGAAGAGGTGGTCTACCAATTGGATTTCAACGAGGAGGGGAGGAAGGATCTTCACTCCTATGTGCAGATCTTCAGGGACTGTGGATGGGAATACCTGTTCTCCTTCATGGGGTATACCTATTTCCGAAAGCCGGTGAAAGCCATGCAACAGGAAGAAGGAATTTTTTGTGATGATGCCTCCCGCCTGGATATGATGCGCCGCGTATTCAAGAGCCGCATGATACCTCTTGTCATGCTTTTTGTGTTGGTTATCCTGCCCCAGACCTTTCTGCAGGCCAGTCAACGTGACGGTTCTCTCCATTCATTCCTCTTTTACACCTATGTGGTGTTGTTTGCCTTCTACCTGTATATCTTTGTGCGTTTCTTCCTTCACTACCGGAGGGTTTCACGGCAGTAAAAACACATATGTCCTAAAAATGGTGTATTTCTAATACTAAGTAGGGAGGTTTTTGGAAAAATCCGGTTAGAATGTCGGAAAAGTACAAGAGGCTCCCTGCATTGTCTTGGGGTGCTGACCTATGCTGAACATGCGAGGTTGCAAACGGATATGGTACAAAAGAACAGCACCAAACAACTGATGCGGGAGATCAAGCGACATAGGTCTGTCTATGTTCTGCTGGCCATTCCCTTCGTCTATTACATCATTTTCAAGTATATTCCCATCTTCAATGGGCAGATAGCATTCAAGGACTATATGGCACTGGACGGGGTGCTTGGAAGCCAATGGATCGGCTTGGAGCACTTCAGGACGTTCATCCACTCCTACTATTTTACGGAACTGTTGCGCAACACCCTGATGTACAGCTTCGGCAAATTGGTGTTCAGTCTTCCGTTGGCCATCATTCTTGCCATTGCCATCTACGAGAGCAATCGTCCCCGCCTGCGCAAGATCGTGCAGACCTTGGCCTATCTTCCGCACTTCCTCTCCTGGGTCATCATGTACGGCATCCTGCTTGCACTGCTTGCCCCCGGTGATGGGATTCTCAATGACATCATCAAGATGTTCGGCGGCAAACCGGTCGACTTTCTGACCAACACCAATGCCTTCCCATGGATAGTCATCCTCAGTGACGCATGGAAAGAGATGGGGTGGAGCGCCATCATCTTCATTGCAGCACTGATGGGCATCGACCCATCCCTGTTTGAGGCTGCCTTGGTGGAAGGGGCCAACTCCTGGCAACGGGTGCGTTACATCACCCTCCCATCCATCCGTCCGGTCATCTTGATCGTAGTCCTGCTGCGGTTGGGAACCATCCTCGACGCAGGCTTCAACCAGATATTCATGCTCTATTCCACACCGGTCTATTCGGTTGCAGACATCATCGACACCTGGGTTTATCGTCAAGGGCTTCTGGAGTTCCAGTTCGGCCTTGCCACCGCCGTCGGTTTGTTCAAGGGGGTCATCGGCATGTTCCTGATCCTCGGGTCAAACCGTTTGGTAAAACGCTTCGGCGGCAACTCACTCTTTTAGGAGGCGGATGATGACACAGAAGAAAAAAAGACCGAATGGGCGCTTCATCTCAGTGGCTGTCAGACCCACTGCCGCCGACCATAGTTTCAACTTGGTGGTGGATATCTTTCTTGTCGCATTGCTTGTGATCATTGCAGTTCCCCTGTGGAGTACGATCACCCTCTCGTTCAGGCCGAATGACTACATCGGCAACAACCTGGAAGGGATGTTCCTGGCTCCTTGGGATTGGTCGAATGCTGCATACAAGGCACTTCTGGGCAATGCCGGTTTTGTGCTGGCCTTCGGCAACAGCCTGAAGATTTTGGTAGGCGGTGTGGTCACTGCCTTGCTGCTGACCATCCCGCTTGCATATGTCCTTTCGATCCATACTTTGCCCGGAAGGCGCTATCTGAACCTTTTGATCATCATCCCGTATGTATTCAACGTGGGAATGATCCCTTCCTATCTGTTGGTGACCAACCTGGGTCTGATCGACAAGCTTGCAGCGGTTTTCCTTCCCGGGGCGATCAGCACCTACAACTGCCTGATCATGCGCTCCTTCTTTGAGGGTATCCCGAATGAGCTGAAGGAGTCGGCACGCATTGACGGGGCGACGGAAATCCAGGTTCTCATGCTGGTGATCCTTCCCCTATCCAAGGCCATCATCATGACCATCGGTCTCTTCTACGGGGTTTCGTTCTGGAACGACTTCTTCCATGCAATGCTCTACCTGAACAACAACCAGTTGCAGCCGCTGCCGATTCTGCTGCGCAACATCCTGATGGCCAGTGGCATGAATGAGTACGTGGAGGTGAATGCCTTCGGGGACGCCCCGATTGCCGCCATCAAGGCAGCATCGGTATTCATGAGCGCCATCCCGATGGTCATCGCTTATCCGTTCATCCAGAAGTATTTCACCAAGGGAACTCTGCTGGGAAGTGTGAAAGGGTAACCTTGCTCCCGGCTTTGCTCGATCATATGTGTTTTTGGAAATTCATAAGGAGGATTTGTTATGAAGAGAACGTGTACCGTATGCATCGCACTCATTGCGTTGCTGTCCCTCGTCAGTCTGCCCTTGTTCAGTCAGGGTACTGCTGACCAGGCAAAAGCCAGCGGACCGACCACTGTTGAACTGTGGTATGGTGCTGCCATTACTGAAGCTGGACCGCCTCCTGCCGATTGGGTTGGCTTCCAGATCATCAAGGACAAGCTCAACATCGATCTCAAGCTGACCGCTCTGCCCTCGAATGAGAGCGACCAGGACGTGAAGGTCCAGGCAGCAGCGGCTGCCAACAATCTTCCCGACCTGTTCATGGTCCGCCGCGACGTGCTGACCCGCTTGGTGCCCCAGGGCCTGGTGGCTCCTGTCGACGACCTCTATGAGAAGATGCCGATCCGCACAGCTGCTCACTATGATGAGGTCAGCCGCAGCCATGCCCGTTTCAACGGCAAGACCTACGGCTTGGCAGATCCCGGTTCCATCACCAAGAATGAGGGACTTCTCGTCCGCAAGGATTGGTTGGACAAGCTTGGCCTTTCTGTCCCCAAGACCACTGATGAGCTGCTTGCAGTCATGCGTGCCTTCACCTTTGACGATCCCGATGGGAACGGCAAGGATGACACCTACGGCTACGGCGCTTTCCAGGAGATCAACAACTACGAAGCATGGCCCGGGCGCCGCCTTGAGCCGATCTTCGGAGCCTTCGGCGTAGATGGAACCTGGAACATGACCGCTTCCAATGCAGGCCTGAACATTCTCAAGCCCGAATTCTTCGACGCCATGACCATGCTCAAGCAGATGGTTGATGAGGGAATCATCGATCCCAACTGGCTTGCCTACAAGAAGGACGACTTCCGTGCAGCATGGAAGCAGGGCCGCTTCGGCATCATGCGCGAGCAGAATGCAGCTTTTGCAGCCACCTCCAACTACGCCCCGTTCGACAAGAACTTCCCCGACGGCGAGTGGATCATCATCGATCCTCCCACCGGACCGAAGGGTCATGCTTCGATCGGTCCCTACACCGCCGGTTTCCGCATCTATGCGATCAGTGCAAAGGCAGTGAAGGAAGGGAAGAAGGACAAGATTGCAGAACTGCTTGAATGGATGGCTTCCGACGAAGGATATTTCCTCCTCGGTTGGGGTGTTGAAGGCGTGAACTACACCAAGGATGCCAACGGCGTTCCTGTTGCAGCCAATCTTCCCAATCCTGATCTTGCATTCAGCGCTCCCGGTGGACAGACCGTCACCCAGCTGCGCAACATGGTGTTCTACAACGGTGATATCGAGCTGTATGCCCGCTATCCCAAGTACATCACCGCAACCAGCAAGAAAGAGATGTCCGCACTTGATGTCCTGCGTGTTATGCAGACCAAGAAGTGGACTCCTGCAGTTGGTTCGGATACCCTTCCGATTCCCAATGCAGATCTCAAGCGCTTCTACGAGCAGGGCTTGAGTGAGTTCATCACCGGCAAGCGTGCGCTCACCAAGGACAGCTGGAACAAGTGGATCGACGAGTTCAAGAAACTCGGTGGCCAGGAGTGGAATGACAAGGGCGTAGCCTTTGCCAAGGAGAACAACCTGCTCAACTAGCAGGGAACGATTGTTGATCCGGCTGTCGAAACCGGCAGCCGGATGTATATTCCAACAGAGGGAACGATGATGATGGACTGGGGTGAGCACCTCTCGCTGGCTATGGCCGAAAGCGTCACCAAACGCTACAAGAGAACGCAGATGCGCTGGCATTATGAACACGGATTGGTGATACACAGCTGCCTGCTGGTAGCCAAGGCGTATGACCGGAGTGACTTTGAGCGGTGGGCCTACAGCATGTACGATCCGATGATAGGCAAGGACGGCAGCATTGCCACCTACCGCCTTGGTGAGTACAACCTGGACCAGATCAATGCAGGGAGGAACCTCTTTGCACTCTATGCGCAATCGAAGGAGGAGCGTTTCCTCATGGCTGCCCAGCTTTTGAAGCAGCAGCTCAACACCCAGCCCAGGACCCTCAACGGGGTGTTCTGGCACAAGGAAATCTATCCTTGGCAGATTTGGCTTGATGGGGTGTATATGCAAGGACCCTTCAATGCCCAATTTTGCAAGGAGAGCGGGGACCAGGCAGGTTTTGACGATATCACCGAGCAGGTGGTGAAGGTCTACCGGACCCTCAGGGATGAGAAGACAGGACTGTTGTACCATGCCTATGATGAGTCACGGGGACAGCGTTGGTCCGACCCGGTTACCGGGCTCTCACCCCATTTCTGGGGCCGTGCCATCGGATGGTACTGCATGGCAATCCTCGATATCCTGGACTTCCTGCCCACGAACCATCCAAAGCGTGCGGAGCTTGTCTCCATCCTTCTCTCGGTTCTGACGGCGGTTTTGCCCTATCAGGACGCTGGGGGGATGTGGTATCAGATTCTGGACAAGGCTGATGCAGAGGGAAACTATCTTGAGACCTCATGCTCCGCAATGTTTGCCTACAGCCTGCTCAAGGCGGTACGAACCGGCTTGAGTACGGAAGTGCAGTTCAAGACCAAGGCGCTCCAAGCACTGGAAGGCTTGAAGAACACCTATCTGAGGAAGGATGCGCAGGGCAACCTCCACCTGGGGGGCATCTGCTCGGTTGCAGGGCTGGGGGGCAATCCCTACCGTGACGGGTCCCTTCACTACTACTTCTGTGAACCGGTGGTTGAGGATGATTTCAAGGGGGTGGGGCCGTTCATCCTGGCTTGTCTGGAAGCAGAACAGGCACAGTGATGGGCAATCTCAGCATGCAAGGGGCTCCTGGTCTGTAAGATCGGGAGCCTTTTCAATGGGAATTGCGATTTGCTTCGCAAGCCGAATGAGAGCGCATTCCTTTGCTTGGCATAGTCCCGAATCTGTATAAGTTGCTTTTTTGTAACCTGACTTTGACAGCATAAACCCACAAAAAAGCTTGCAACTCATTGAGAAACAAGCTTTTATTTTGCCCTTCCAAAACACAAATATGTTTATATAGATTCAGTCCTCGTAATCTTTTTTCTTCGTCTGCCCGAGGATCCTCCTGATGTCAGACTGCTGCAGGAACTTCCTCGATATGTCTATGTCCAGGGTCTTGAGTATGGTGTCGACCATCACGTCATAGTATGCGACCTGGTAGATGTTCGAGTTCGCCAGCTGCACGGCGTTGAAATGGGAAAGCGACTGCTGTATCGACTTGGCCGAGTATTTCCAGCCGAGCTGCAGTTCCAGCAGCCGTTCCAGGACCAGGGAAATGAAGCATATCAGGAAGTGCGACCGTATCCTGTCCTGCCTGCTGTGGAACACCGGCCTCAACGACAGCATCCCGGTCTTGGTCACCTTGAACGTCTCCTCGATCTTCCTCAGCCCGCCGTAGATGTCCGCTATCTCCGAGGCCGGCACCACATGGTTGAGCACCAGGAACCCGTCCGAATCCCGGTAGTAAGCATGGCTGGACGGCTTGTCGGGATTGATCAGCGATTCGTCCCCGACCCCGACGACGTTGGTGCAGATGAGGTAGTAGCCGTCGTACTTCTCGTCCTCCTCCAGCCTCGCGGCGTCGAACTCGTAGAGGCACCAGTCGGCCTCCACCTTCTCCCCCTCCTTGACGGGGCTCTTTCTCAGGTACTTGCTCTTGCCGTAGCTGGAGTCCTTGTAGTCCTTCGACCGCTTGCCCTCGGACTGAAGCGCCTTCTCGATCACCGCCTGCCGTTCGCGCTTCGCCCTGTCGCTGTACTTCCTGCTCCAGATGAACACCTGCCTCTCGTTGTAGGTCCCGCTGTGCTTCCTGTCGTCGACGTCGCCGTAGGTGCTGGCCCTCCTGGGGATCGTCCTCTCCTTGATCATGGACACCACGTTGCCGTTGCCGTCCAGCACATGCTCCCACCCCTCGGCCGAGAGCGCGAACTCCTTGGTCTGGGAGTCCGACTTGCGTACCGACTGGCTGATCACATACCCGTTCCTCGCATCCCGGATCTTCATGATGTTGTAGTAGCTCATCATCCCCTTGTCCGCCACCACGATCTTGCGGCTGTCGGAAAAGTCGATGATGCTGTTGTCCATGGCCTCGGGAAGCGTCTCGCAGTCGTTGGTGTTGCCCCGGAACAGCTCGTAGGTGATGGGAATGGAAAGCTCGTCCATGAACAGCCCCATCTGGATGATGGGCTCGGGCCTGTGCTCCTTGCTCGGGCCCTTGGCCCTCAGCCCGTTCTCGTCATCCGCCTCGTCCCGCTCGAAGTAGTAGTTGGTGACGTCGTAGAACACCACCGTGTCCCTTCTTCCGAACTTCTCCTTCACCTCGGCGTCCAGATGCCTCAGCAGGTCGGTCCTCCACCTCAGCAGGCTGTCCATGCTCCGGTAGACGTCCTGGAGGCCGTAGCCCGTGTCGCCGAAGAACCGCCCCTTGTGCTCCCAGGTGCTCTTCTTGGAGGCCGGCCACAGCAGGCGGGAGTAGAGCAGGTGCTGGAAGATGACGTTGATGTTGAACTCGCAGTCCAGGTACCTGCGCCGGTTGTTGACGAACTCTTCCAGCTCCAGGCGGTGGTACAGCCTCGAGTAGGCGGCGAACCCGAGGTTCTTGCAGTCATCCGAGACCCGGAGGTCCCCTTCTCCGGACAGGCTGAGCCCGAGGCCGAAGTCGACCTGGTAGCCGACCGCCTTCGGCGAGGCCTTCGCCTCCCGCTTGAGGGCCTCCATCCGCTGGGCGATGAACGCCTCGGGGTCTATCCCCCTGACCGTCAGGTCGGAGCGGTGGTGGGTCTCGACGGTGGTCCTCCGCTGCTTGTTCTTGGAGCCGGGGATCCTGCATGCGTTGGAGATGTTGTAGGCGACATCCCCGTTCTTGAGCTGTGTCTTCACCAGTACATATGCCATGGGTAGAGTGTAGCACATTCATGTGAATGAGTAAACTTATAAATACTTATAAATGATAAAATGTTTCAAACCCTAGGGGTATGGGCGTGAAAAAACCACCCTGGGGTGGCTGGTTGTAGGTTTTGGGGTTGTGGTTCAGATTATGCAGCTGTCAAAGTGTGGGAAGGATGCGCAGGGCAACCTCCACCTGGGGGGCATCTGCTCGGTTGCAGGGCTGGGGGGCAATCCCTACCGTGACGGGTCCCTTCACTACTACTTCTGTGAACCGGTGGTTGAGGATGATTTCAAGGGGGTGGGGCCGTTCATCCTGGCTTGTCTGGAAGCAGAACAGGCACAGTGATGGGCAATCTCAGCATGCAAGGGGCTCCTGGTCTGTAAGATCGGGAGCCTTTTCAATGGGAATTCCGATTTGCTTCGCAAGCCGAATGAGAGCGCATTCCTTTGCTTGGCATAGTCCCGAATCTGTATAAGTTGCTTTTTTGTAATGGTTTGTTTTTGGCTTCTCTTTCGGCTGAACCGATTTCTTTGTTTGACAAGCCTAGAGGGTGAATGTAGAATGGTTTTACACTGGTTCATCACGAATCAACATTACAGAGGAGAGAACGGAATGAAGAAACTTACTGTTGCGCTTTGCATCTTCCTGTTGCTCGGTACCATGGTCTTTGCCCAGGGTTCTGCTGAGGGAACAGCGAAGAAGAGCAATCTTCGTGTCGGTATGGTTACCGATGCCGGTACCATCGATGATAAATCTTTCAATCAGGGAACCTGGGAAGGCATCCTGAGAGCAAGCCAGGACTACGCACTTGATGTTAAGTATATCAAGCCCGCAGGGACGACCGAGGCTGACTACCTGAAGGAAATCGGCAACCTTGTTGATGCTGGCTACAACCTCGTCATTTGCCCCGGATTCAAGTTTGAGACTGCACTCTTCGAGGCACAGGACAAGTACCCCAAGGTTAAGTTCGTCATTCTTGACGGTGAGCCGCACAGCGCCGACTACTCCGTATTCCGTATTGAGCCGAACGTAGCTGCTGTCTACTGGGCAGAGAACGAATCCGGCTTCCTCGCTGGTTTTGCTGCTGCTCTCCAGCTGAAGGAAGGCGACTTTGGTTTCGTCGGCGGTATGGAAATTCCTGCCGTTCAGAAGTTCAACTGGGGCTTCCAGCAGGGCGTCAAGTATGCCAACGAGAACTTCGGGACCAAGATTGTCATGAAGCAGGAGAACAACCTCTATCAGGGCAGCTTCGACAACGTGAGTGCTGGACAGCAGATTGCCGCTTCCATGTACGACCGCGGTGTTGACGTCATCTTCGCTGCCGCTGGTGGTGTTGGTGTCGGCGTCATCAACGAAGCAAAGAACCGTGCTGCAGCTGGTAAGAATGTGTGGGTCATCGGTGTTGATGTTGACCAGTATCCCGAGGGCCTCATGCCCAACGGCAAGTCCATCATCCTGACCAGTGCCATGAAGTACCTCGATCGTGCTTCCTATGACATGATCGAAGCTGAACTCAACGGCACATTCCCCGGTGGCCAGGTTCTCCGGTTCACCGCAGAGAATGATGGTCTGGGAATTCCCACTGAGAATCCGAACCTTTCCAAGAATGTGACTGATGAGGTTGCCAAGGTCTTCGCCAAAATGAAGAGTGGCGAGGTCAAGGTTGCTGCAGTTGGTGACGGACTGTTCAAGTAAGCATTGCTTTTTTGCTCGCATCAAGGGCCACCCTCGTCTGGTGGCCCTTCTGTGATACTGGCGCGATCAAGCTAAAACCGCACGCGCTGCGTGTCCTCATAGGGAGTTCACCAATGAGTCATGTAATTGAAATGTTGAATATACGCAAGGAGTTTCCCGGCATCGTTGCCAACGATGATATTACCTTGCAGGTAGAGCAGGGGGAGATTCACGCCATTCTCGGTGAGAATGGGGCAGGCAAGTCGACCCTGATGAGTATTCTTTTCGGTCTCTACCATGCAGACAGGGGACAGATAAAGGTGAAGGGGAGGGAAGTACACATCCATAGCCCCAACGATGCCAATGACCTGGGCATCGGCATGGTGCACCAGCATTTCCAGCTGGTTCATAATTTTACTGTAACGGAAAACATCATTCTTGGAAAAGAGGGGAGTTTTTTCCTCGACAGAAGAAGTGCTTCCAAGAAGATCAAGGCCCTCTCTGAAAAGTATGGGCTCAATATTGACCCGGATATGGTTATTGAGGATATCACTGTCGGAATGCAGCAGCGTGTTGAGATTCTGAAGATGCTCTACCGCGATGCTGAGATCCTGATTTTTGATGAACCGACTGCAGTTCTGACACCCCAAGAGATTGAAGACCTGATGCAAATCATGCGCAATCTTGTCAGTGAGGGGAAGTCAGTCATCCTGATCACCCACAAGCTCAATGAGATCAAGGCGGTTGCCGATCGTTGTACCATCATCAGACGCGGCAAATTCATCGGGGTGGTGGACGTGAAGACTACCTCGGCCTCCAAGATGGCCTCCATGATGGTAGGCCGGCCGGTAAATTTCAAGGTTGAGAAGAAGCTTGCCCAGGTTGGGCGGGTCATCCTTGACCTGCATGACCTGAATGTGATGAACAACAAGAAGATGCTTGGTGTCAAGGAGTTCTCTCTTTCTGTCAAAGCAGGGGAGATCGTCGGCATCGCTGGTGTCGATGGAAATGGCCAGACTGAGTTGGTTGAGGCCATCACCGGACTCAGGCCGGTTGAGAGTGGTACGATCACCCTCGATGGCAATGACATCACCCATGCAGATATCCGCAGGCGCAATGAGATCGGCATCGGTCATATCCCTGAGGACCGCCAGAAGAGAGGGTTGGTCATGGCCAGCTCGCTGTTCAACAATGTTGCAATCAAGGAGTATTACCACAGTCCGTTCAGCAAGCACGGCATTCTTGATGCTGACTACCTTCGTGAGTATGCCCAGAAAGTTACCGAGCAGTTTGATGTCCGCAGTGGGGAAGGGATTTTCTCCCTTGCCGGCAAGCTCTCCGGGGGGAACCAGCAGAAGCTTATCGTCGGAAGGGAAGTGGTGGCCGATCCTGAGCTCCTGATTGCTGTCCAGCCGACCAGAGGCTTGGATGTCGGTGCCATAGAGTACATTCACTCACAGCTGGTTGCCCATCGTGACAAGGGTCATGCCGTATTGCTCGTCTCCTTTGAGCTTGATGAGATCTTCAATCTTTCGGACCGCATTGCTGTCATGAACAGCGGGGAGCTGATTGATGTGGTGAAGACCAGCGAGACCAGCGAGGATGAAGTCGGGTTGATGATGGCTGGGGTCAGGCAAAAGGATGGTGAGCAATGAAACATACAAGAATCCGAGCAGATAAACAGAGCAATGCCTTCCTGGTCGCTGTCAGTGCAGTGGTCTTGGGCCTGATTGCCGGTGCAATCCTGATGGCCTCAATCGGGAGCAACCCTTTTGTTGGTTTTTGGTTCCTGTTCCGTGGCAGCCTGATGAACATCGAGCGGCTGGGCAATACCCTTGCCACAGCAACCACCCTCATGTTGGTGGGACTTTCCGTAGCGTTTGCCTTCAAGACAGGGCTCTTCAACATCGGGGCGTCGGGACAGATGCTCATCGGTGGGCTTTGTGCGACCCTGGTTGCTCACAAGGTGTTCCTGCCAAGGCCCTTGTTTCTGGTGGTTCTGATACTCTCTGCTTTGGCAGGTGGCGCAATCTGGGGTATCATTCCCGGGTTTCTCAAGGCCAAGTTCAATGTGCATGAGGTTGTGGCCACAATCATGATGAACTGGATTGCCTATTGGTCCATCTACTATTTCATCCCGGCATACCTGAAAGGGCCCTCCTTGGAGACCGAGAGTGCAAGCATTGCAGTCACCCAGTCATTGCGGACCCCTTGGCTGACCGAGCTGTTCAATGGTTCCTACATGAATCTTGGCTTTTTCGTTGCCATCATTTCGGTGATCGTGATCAAGTTGATCCTGGACAAGACCACCTTGGGTTTCAGTCTGAAGGCAGTCGGTTCCAACCGGTTCTGTGCAGAGTATGCAGGTATCAAGGTGAATCGCAATGTCGTCATTTCCATGATGATCGCTGGCGGTCTTGCCGGTTTGGCGGGGCTCTCCTTCTATACCGGCTACTCGCGCAATATGCAGATCGGAGTCATGCCCGCCCAAGGGTTCGACGGTATTGCCGTCGCCCTGTTGGGTGCCAGCAGCCCTCTGGGGGTTTTGTTCAGCTCGCTTTTCTTCGGCATCCTGCAGTCGGGCAAGGGGTTCATGAATGCCATGACCAACGTTCCGCCTGAGATTGCAGACACCATCATTGCCGTCATCATCTATTTTACTGCAACCAGTGTACTGTTCAAACGATTCTGGGATGCAGTATTGAAAAGGCAATTGGAGAAGGCGAGGGAGAAGGCAAAACCAGCAGAGGCTGAAGTGAAGAAGGAGGTAGAGTGATATGTGGCATACCTTGGTAAGTATTTTTCCCTATGCAATCGCATACACCATCCCCATGCTCATGACCTCCCTCGGCGGATTGTACAGTGAGCGCAGTGGTGTCACAAACCTTGGACTTGAAGGCCTGATGCTTGTCGGATATTTCGCCAGTGCCATCACCATCAAGATGACTGAGGCCACTTTGGGTGTGCAGGCCTTGCCGGTCGGGTTGCTGGTCGGTGTTGCAGCAGGGGCCATTTTCAGTTTGTTGCATGCGTTTGCCTCGATCAATCTGAAAGCAGACCAGGTCATCAGCGGTACCGCAATCAACATGCTTGCTGCCGCTCTTACCGTCTATCTTGCGAGAACCATCAGCGGAAGCGGAAATGTCCGCATCCTCATGGGTATCGTGCGCAACGACATCCCGGTGCTCTCCAGCATTCCGATCATCGGGCCGCTCTTTTTCAGCCAGTCCTACTGGACTACCTGGCTGTGTCTGGCCATCTGGGCACTCTCCTGGATTCTCCTCTACAAAACCAGCTTTGGGCTTCGCCTGAGAGCTTGTGGTGAGCATCCTTCTGCAGTTGCTTCTGCCGGTGTCAATGTGCATCGCATGCGCTACTTTGGTGTTGCGATGAGCGGTGCCTTGGCAGGTCTCGGTGGTTCTGTCATTCTCATAACCTACTCGGGCGAGTTCAATGGTACGGTTGCCGGTCTCGGCTTCCTCTCCATTGCTGCCTTGATTTTCGGACAGTGGAAGCCTTTGGGGATCCTTGGAGCTACCTTCTTCTTCGGCATCGCTACCACGATTGCCAATGTGAGTCAGGTAATTCCTTCCCTCGCGGTGATTCCCCCGGTATTCTTCAAGGTCTTCCCCTATGTGGCAACCTTGATCGCGCTGGTGCTCTTCTCCAAGAATTCGGCAGCCCCGAAGGCGAGTGGAGAACCTTTCTAACCTACACGGAGGATCGTATGGATCATTTGATGGAAAAGATGCAGGAAGCTGCAATGTATATCACCAGTCGCATCGGCAATGAGCCGGTGGATATCGGTATGGTGCTGGGCAGTGGGCTTGGTGGCCTTGCTGATGAGCTGGAAGACGCGGTTGCCATCTCCTACAAGGATATCCCCTTCTTTCCGGTATCCACCGTCTTCGGCCACAAGGGTCGGCTGGTGGCAGGCAATCTGGAAGGCAAGCGTGTACTCTGCATGCAGGGGCGCTTCCACTACTACGAAGGCTATGGCATGGATCAGGTGGTGTTTCCCATCCAGGTCATGCATGCAATGGGCATCAACCAGCTGTTGGTGACCAATGCTGCAGGTGGGGTGAATACCTCCTATCAGCCTGGGGATTTGATGCTTATCACCGACCACATCAAGCTCATCGCCGACAGTCCGATGCATGGACCGAATCATGAGGAACTGGGAGAACGGTTCTTTGACATGACCAATGCCTATGACAAGCAACTCAGTGTTTTGGCACGGGATGAGGCGAAGCGCTTGGGCATTCCCCTGCAAGAGGGAGTATATATGTTCTTCGCCGGTCCTTCCTACGAGACCCCTGCTGAGGTGCGTTCCGCCCGTATCCTTGGCGCTGATGCAGTGGGCATGTCCACGGTTCCCGAAGCCATTGCAGCAAGCCAGATGCGAATGAAGGTGTTGGGTATCAGCTGCATAACCAACATGGCAGCCGGTATTCTCGACCAGCCTCTGAACCATACCGAGGTGATGGAGACCAGCGATCGGGTGAAGGAAGCCTTCACCTCCCTGGTCCGCAACGTCACCCGTCTTTGGCCGGTATGAAGAGCCAAGCCCAAGAGCTGATCCAGGCCTTGGGCCTGGAACCCCTTTCAGGTGAGGGTGGCTTCTATCGCAGGGTCCATACCTTCACTGAGAAGGGTCTTGAAACGGGCAGTGTAATCTACTATCTGATCACTGCCGAGAGTTTCTCTTCGTTGCATTGGCTACCCACCGACGAGGTGTGGCACTTTCTGGAGGGTGATGCTGTCGAACAGCTGGTTCTCCATCCTGATGGCAGCCACAGTCTGCTTCTCCTGGGAAAGGCAAGTGAGGGAAAAACTCCCCTGAGCGTAGTGAAAGGGGGGTGTTGGCAGGGAACGAAGTTGGCTGGACAAGAAGGTTGGGCGTTGTGTGCAACCACCATGTGTCCTCCCTATGACGGCTGCTCCTATCGGCAAGGGGGATCCTTTTTGACTGAACAGTATTCCGCCTGTACGCTGGTGGAAGCGTTTCTTGGCAAGGAGGTCTGATGAAAACGGTTTTGGTCAGTGGAGGAACCAGTACACTCGGCAGAGCAATCTGCACAAAGTTCGTTGAGGATGGATATATGGTGTATTGCGCCTATGCTTCCTCGAAAGAGAAGGCCCTCAGCCTCTCAACGTCCCTTGGCCCATCCCTGGTACCTCTCCCGCTGGACGTACAGGACGAAGCGAGCATAGCCGAGGCGTGTGCCCACCTGCAGAGTCTGGATCTTCTGGTCAACAACAGCGGCGTATTCTCTGTCTTTCCTACTGAAGAGCTTGTCGCATCCGAGTGGCAGCGTATCTTTGACATCAACGTCACCGGGATGTTCCGCCTGACCAAGCAGGTCTTGCCGCTGCTCCGGCAAGCGAAGGGAACCATTGTCAACATTGCAAGCATCAATGCACTCCATCCAGGCTTTGGTGGCACCACGTGTTATGATGCATCCAAGGGAGCGGTGGTCTCCTACACCAAGGCTCTGGCAGCTGAGCTTGCCCCGGACGTACGGGTCAATGCGGTGGCCCCGGGACTGATTGCCGCACCCTATCTGGACAAGGACCATCCCTTGCGCCAGCTGTATGAGAAGCGTGCCTTGCTGTCTCGTCTGGTGGCTCCGGAACAAGTTGCTGAAGCAGTAAGCTTTCTCAGCCGTTGTACCGCGATGACTGCCCAGGTGTTGACCATCGACTGTGGTTATTTGGCGGGGTGAGCATGAAGATACTCTGCATCGCTGACGAATCGGATCCCTTGGTCTATTCAAAGAACATTGCAAGCCGGTATGCAGATGTCGATATCGTCATAGCTGCAGGGGATCTTCCTCTCAAGTACTATGAGTTCATCATTTCCTCGCTGAACAAGCCGCTCTATTTCATCTTCGGCAACCACAATCTGGAGTTTCTCAGCCAGTTCACCTCGAATGTGCAACCAATCCTGCAGTACGGATATACGGATGGGAAGATGCAACTCTATCCCTCCTTCGGGGGAGAGTATTGTGATGGCAAGGTCCTGTACAACCACAAGCGCAATCTCATCATAGCCGGACTTGGGGGATCGATGCGCTACAACAAGGGCAAGCACCAGTTCACTGAGCGAGAAATGTTTTTCCGGATGTTGCGCATGGTGCCCAAACTGCTTTTCAACAGGATCTTCAGGGGGCGTTATGTCGACATCCTCATCACCCATGCCGCCCCCTTGGGGCTGGGGGATGATACTGACCGCTGTCATCAGGGGTTTTCCACCTTCCTGACCTTCATGCAGTGGTTCAAGCCCCGTTACCTGTTGCATGGGCATATCCATCTTCACGATATGAACGCAAACCGCTATCATGTGTACAAGCAGACCCAGGTCATCAACATTTTCCAGAGTTTCATCCTGGAAGATCCGAAGCTGGGGGGGAAGGGGAAACGCCATGGCATCTGATCTGTTCAGTCAAGCGAATGAGGATTTCGAGAAAGCCCGTTCGAGGGGACGGATCCAATCCGTATTGAGCAACCTTTCCTGGAAAAACTCCGACTTGCTTAGCTTCTATGCAGTCACTGAACTGATAAAACCCAGGAACGAGACATACCTTGGGATGCGAACGATTCCGGTGAGTCAGATCATCGGCAGCGAAGGCCGTTACCAAGACTTTTCGCTGGCTTTCTACCCAAAGAAGGAGTTGTTGCGCGCCCGTTGGAGAAGCATTGACTGGGCGACGAAGGAGTATATCATCCTTCCTCCGATTTCGGTTTACAAGCTCGGCAAGTGGTACTTTGTCAGGGATGGGAATCATCGTGTTTCGGTAGCGAAGACCCAAGGGGTTGAATTCATCGATGCCGAAGTGGTTGAGTTGGACAGCCAGATTCCCCTTGAGGCTGGCATGACGATGAAACAGCTTCGCAAGCGCGTGATCGAGTACGAGCGACAACGCTTCCTGGACCAGTATCAGCCGACCTATCTTCCCATGGATGATATTGTCTTCACCAGTCCCGGGTCCTATCCTGAGATGGTCAACCATATCCTGGTGCACAAGTACTACCTCAACGAGGGGAAGGAAGAGGAGCTGAGTTTTCAGGAGGGTGCGACCTCGTGGCTGAAGAACGTCTATGAACCTATCATTGAGGAGATTCGTCGTTCGAAGTTGCTTTCGTCCTTTCCTGGCAATACGGAAGCCGACCTCTACATGTGGATTGTCCGCCACTGGGATAATCTCAAGCATATGAGCGGAAGTGAGGAGGTGAGCATTGAGAGTGCTACTTCCGACTACAAGATCCGGTATGGCAAAGGCAAGTGGGAACGCTGGCTGCGACGTGTGCGCTACTTCTTCTCCAAGAAGTAGGGGGAAAGGAAAGGGGAAGTGCACTGCACTTCCCCTTGGTATTGTTACTCCTGGATATAGGCGCTGAGTGTATCAGCGTAGGTCTCCATCTCCTTGCCCAAGCGGTCGCTGGGCCGGATGGCTCCCTCCTTACCGGCAAGATGCACGATGCCTGAGACGGGTTGGTCGCAGTATTCGAGCTCATCATGGACTCCGAAGGGAATATGCAGCATGCCCATTGACTGGGCCCAGTAGATCATGGCTGTAAGGGTATGGGCTCCCTCACAGGTAGAGTTCGAGCAGCTGGTGAAGCAGGCGAAGAACTTGGTCTCCAAGCTCTTGTCCTTGCTCAGCGGCAGGGTGGTGTCCAGGAATGTCTTCATCTCTGCCGAGATGTTGCCGAACCTGGTCGGGCTTCCCAGGATGATCATATCGCTCTTGAGCAGATTTGAGGTGCCTACGATGGGTAGGGCAAGAATATCTTCATAGAAATCATTGGTCGTTTCCTGGCTGTTGGCCCAGATGTGCAGGTCAGGGTCTTCAACCCTATACATTCTGGCATCTACATTACGTGCAGACATCAATTCCTTGAGGTAGGATCCGATGATGTAGCAGTTGCCGCTGACGCTGTGAATAATGATGGAACAACGCTTCATGTGGTAACCTCGCTTGTTTTGTTCTTGTCTTAACTATACTACACAAAGCGTCATTCGTGGAAGAAATGCTTCAGCACCATGCGCTGAAGAGGCCTTCCCGCTCATCGATGAAGACATCCGTACCATAGACCGAGGAGAGAAGGGACTCCTTCAGGATCTCCTGTTTTGGTCCGTCGGCAACGATTTTTCCGCTCTGCATCACGATGATGCGGTTGATGGCCGGAATGATTTCACTCAGCTCATGGGTTGCCAGGATGATGGTTTTTCCTTCCTGGTCGAGTTGCTGGAGTGTTTGGCGATACTCGCGTCTGCTGGGAAAGTCGAGGTTGGAAACCGCTTCGTCCAGCAGCATGACCTCCGGGTCATGGATGCTTGCCCTGCACAGCAGGACCCTACGCGCTTCCCCACTGCTGAGACGGTTCATCTGCTTGTCTTTCAGGTGCCAGACATCGAAGCGACGCATGATCTCCTCCACTTTGGCCATATGCTCTGCAGTGACCTGATGATGGAAGTCGAGACCGATGGAACTGAAAAATCCGGAGATGGCAATCTCCCAGCTCTTGTAGCTGGAGTTGCACAGGTACTGGAGGCTCTGCGACACAATGCCCATATGCTGTCTGAGACGGAGGACTTCCCACTTCTCCTGTCCAAAGAGGATGCGGCGGGTGTGAGGCGAGTACAAGGGATGGATTTCCTCGCTGATGACCTGCATCAGGGTGCTCTTGCCTGCCCCGTTCGGGCCAATGATGGCTACGTGCTCATTGCGGTGGATTGAGAGGGAGACATCGTCAAGGATGGCTTTCCCTTGCCTCCTGACCGTAGCATGTTCAACCTGGATGATGGCCTGCGTCATAAAAAAATCCTCCACCGGGACTATACCACAGTGGAGGTCTTTTGCCAAAGCAGGGATGATCAGGCGTAGGAGACAAGTGCGCTTTCGTCCGGGTAGTGGTCCATGACCTTGGTTTCCAAGGTTGTCAGGGTTACCAGGACCAGGGCGACAGCCAAGTCGGTCTGTCCGTTCTGCAAGGCTTCGCACAGGTAGGAGTAATCCTTGGAACGTTTCTCTACTTGGGCGGAGGTGAACTTGATGGTGTTCATGACACTGTCAAGCATCGGCGAAAGGTTGTCATAGATGCAGGAGAGAATCTGGTTGCCGTTTGCAAATACCAGCGTCCTATGGAATTCTGCCTCAGCCTTTTGGAAATCCATGGTACCCTTCGCATCCTTTTGGTGAATGAGGGGTAGGGAAGCTTCCATACGGTTGCTGGAATTCCACAGCTGGGCGAGGTACTCCTCACGGTTCTCAAGCCGAGTGAATCCCCGTGCTGCACTGGTGGCTACGGTGATGCGGACCTGCATGAGGTTGCGCATCAGTTTTGCAGGATTGATCTTGCTGTTTACGATACTGGTGGAGATGGACTCCACATATTGATCGAGGCTGTTGCTTCTCACCTGTGCCCGTCTTCCCTGGGCAATGACTACCAGTCCTTTCGCTTCAAGCAGCTTCAATGCCTCACGGATTGGGCGGCTTGATGTTCTGAACTGATCAGCAAGTATTTGCTGGGATGGGAGAAATGTTCCACTCTTGAGCCGATTGTCAAGGATCATTTCTTCCAAGGCAGCAGCGATTCTCGCTGATTTCGTTTGTGAAATGTATTCCATTTCTTCTTCCTTGTTATGTTCGAAGCAATGTAAGACGTAATGATGTCATACGTTCTAAGTTTCTATACACGAGAACTATATAATATTGTGTAAGTATATGCAATACTTGGATATCAAAAAAATAATTGATGTCATCAGTTGATTTTCTTGTAAGAAGTTACGAGAAAAAACCTCAACATTGGACATAGGATTGGCCTACTTCGGTTCCGCTTCGCACATAGAAATGGGGCTCAATGAGCCCCACTTCGTACACACTTTTCCCTTTTAGGTGATGACATTGAAGTGCTTCAGCCCTTCGATGACTCCCTTCGCGGATGCTTCGCCGGCAAAGAACCGTTGCTTGCTCTTCTTCATCGTATCCAATGACGCTTCATGATTCGCCACGATGATCGACTTGCGTTGCCTGGAGAACATGTCCCTGTCGTTTCCGCTGTCGCCTGCTGCGATGATGCGCATTGGGTCGATCTTCCACTTCCAGGAGATGTACTGGATCGCATCACCCTTGTTTGCCCGATAGGGCAGGATGTCCAGATAGGTGTCATGGCTGAGAACCAGGTGACACGGTGCTTTCTGCTCGTCCAGAAGATTTCGGATGGTTTGCATCAGAAGCTTTATATCCGTACCGTTCGCAATGGTATAGCTGATCTTGTACTCACGTTGTGTTCCTTCCCCCTGCTGCAGTTGTACCTCAGGAAGGTCGGCAAGGATCTTTCGGATGCGTTCAGGTTTCCAGCGTCTTCGGATGAAGTTCGACCACCCCTTGTCCTGCACCTGTCCGTCAGCATAGTGTATTTCGCTGCCTACTGCGGTGATGAGGATGTCGGGTTTGGGAAAAGCATGTTCCTCCAGCACGGCAAGAGCTGACTCAAGGCTGCGGCCGGTAGCTACGGCGAAGCCAAGCTTCTGCTGGTTCTGCCTGAGGAGGGCCACCAGCTCCTCCGCTCCCTTTTTGTCTCCTGTGAGGGTGTTGTCGATGTCTGCCACCAAGAGATGCTCAAGTTGTGCAAGTCGGGAGGCGAGGGCCGGTTCCTGCCGTTTGGCCGAGCGTATTGTCTTGAGATGGTCCAGGTACGTATCTGCATGGGATGTCCAGTTGTAGACTTCACGAATATTCTGCACCCCGTGTTCGGAGTAGGTTTGCCATGCCTCGGAGTCTGTGAGCAGCTGATAGAGCGTGTCTGAGATTGCCTGGTGGTCGGAAATATCGACCAGAACACCGCTGTCGCAGTTCTGCTTGATGTCCTGGACACCTCCCTTGTCTGTCCCGACAAACGGAAGTCCCACTGCAGAGGCCTCTATGAAAGTGAGCCCGAAGTTTTCCAACGCTGCGGCGCTGACAAAGATGCCGCGTTTCATGGCGGCAAGGCGATAGAGTTCAGGCACGTCACGCTGCGGGTTATGGTGCTTGGGAATGGCCATCTTGCCATACAGGTCGTAGCGGTCCATCAGGAGCAGCATATCGGTGAGGACCTGTTTCTCTCCCTCTTCCATCGTTGCGATATCATCGCGGATGCCTGCGACGATCACGAGGTTTGCAATGGCCTGCAGCTCCTTGCTCTTGCCGTAGATTTCGATGAGCAGGTCGATGTTCTTCCTTGCTTCGGGGCGGCAGAGGGCGAGAATGAATGGCTTGTCCATGGTGGTGAGGAAGCGTTGCAGTTCCCTGACCATGGAGTACTGGGCACGTTTCATCTCCTCGGTGATGGAGGGGTCCTGGATTTCATAATGGTAGTAGGGGAAGAAAGTATCCAGGTCGAGTCCGGGAGGGATGACCTGCATCTTCTGTTCGTCACGTGCCTCATAGGGGGCATACAGCACATCCTTCTCGTAGTGGGTGCTGGTGATGACCAGGTCTGCATGGCGCATGGAGCGTTCTTCGTTCTTGATTCTGGTGGCAATATGGTAGTACTGCTCAAGTTTCTCTTCACTGACACCCTGACTCTTCAGGTATTCGAGCTTGTTCCGTCCCAGAGAGTGGCCGGTGAATACCAGCGGGGTGGGGAAGTAGGTGGTAAGTTCGGTGGCTACGTATCCTGCATCGGCATAATGGGCGTGGATGATGTCGGGTGCCCGTCCTTGGGTGCGGAAGAAGGCGATGAGGTTGTCGACATATTCGTCAAGGTAAGGCCAGAGCAACTCCTTGCGGATATACTTGGTTCCACCGCAGGGAAGACGGATGATCCTGGCATGTTCGGCAACCTGCTCAACGCTCTTCTGGTAGTCTGTGTCGCACCGTGCATCCTTGATGAGGCGGGTGAACAGATCGACTTCAACATTTTCCCGTTTTCCCAGTTCCTTGACCAGGTCAACGACATATCGGGTCTGTCCGCCGGTATCTGCATCGCGTCCCATTTCTATGTTCTCACTGCGTACAAGTCCATGTAAGTTGATAATTGCTATATACATAGTAACCTCTTTCCTAATGGTTGCACATATGTCGTTATCTGTCAAATGGCCAAGAAAAAGCCACCCAAGAAAGATGGGTGGCCAGAATGTTTATGGTTGAGGCTACAGGTCGAGTGTCTCGAACTTGTCGCGGATATTGGTCAGGTTGACCAGCGTCAGTGCGACAGCCAGGTCGGTCTGTCCATTTTCCAATGCTTCGACCAGGTAGCGGTACTCATTCACCTTCTTTCTCTGTTCCCCATAGGTTTCGGGAAGCCTGTCCATGGCTGCATACAGCTGCGGGGCAAGGTTCTCATAGATTGAGGAGAGGATGATGTTGTCGTTCGACTTGATCAGGGCTGCATGAAATTCAAACTCCGTAGCCTTGAATTGCTTGAGTGCCTCAAGGTCCTTGCCGGTCTCCATGGTGGGAAGCAGGTGTGCCATCTTGGTGCAGGCCCTATCGAGGGAGCGGACGATCAGCATGCGGTTGGGATCGCGGGAAAGCTCCCTGGAGGCTGAGACCTCGATGGTGGTCCGTACCTGCATCAGGTCAGTGAGCAGTTTCTTATCCGGAGCCTGCTTGCTGATCATGGAGGCTGACAACGATTCCACGAACTGGTCGAGGCTGTTGCTCTGCACGATGGCCTTCTTCCCTTGCTTTACCTTGATAAGGCCTTTGGCTTCAAGATTCTTGAAAGCTTCCCTGACACTTCGGCTGGATGCATTGAATTGGGAGGCCAGCTCATGCTGGCTGGGCAGGTTCTCCCCTGCTTTGTATTTCTTTGCGAGGATTTCTTCCTCAAGCTTGTTTGCAATGGTGGTGGACTTTGTTTCAGATCCGGAAATTGTGCTGCCGTTCATCATGGTATGTAATCCTTCTTTTGTCCTGAGACAAATCGCGCAATCTTCATAGGTAGTCTCTCTAGGGAACAACCTCTTTCTGTATACGGTATTTCCCGAGGAAAAGCAATGGTAAAACAGGTGAATATGTTATAGGTTTGTCCAAAGAAAGTGATTGCTATTCCGACTTCTATACAGTTATAAGCAAAAGGTTTGGAAGGTATGTCATAGCTAATGGCGAATTATACTTGTATGTTACAACTGGGAAAACTTCTTTCATGCGACATAGGAAATTCCTCATGTATGAAGTTGACGAACAAAGGCGAGCTTTCTCATGTCTGAGACTGGATATTACGCTCTTTTAAAAAAGGATGTCATAAGCAAAAATAAAAATAAACATAAACAAAATAACAAGTTATTAAATTATTACAGGTGTTCGGAAAGAATATTTTCCCAGTAAAATCCTTAGGTATTGACATATGTTTTTCTCTGGTTGTATAGTTTCACTGAAGCACAGAAGGGATCTTGCACGCTTTTCTGGGAGGGAAACCACTTCATGAGACGAATCATACTCCTATTGGTACTCCTTTTCCCCCTGATTGGTTTGATGGGGGCTGCGGGTACTTCGCAAGTAACCATTTCTCTTACCACGAGTGTACCCGAATTGTTGGTGCACGGCTTTCTTGCAGATTTGACATCAACGAATATTCTCTCCACAAGGAATATCACGGATGCATTCAATGAGGATGGGGCTGAAATCATCTACGCCATCCGGACGAACGTTCCCATACCCCTGAAGGTGACAGCTTCCTTCACTCCTTTTGCGCTCGAAGCGGGTTCTGTTGAGATCGGTATTGCCCAAGTGCTCGTCAATGGGAATCCTGCAACCATCGATCCACTTACCGGTTCGGTTGAGCTGGTGAGCCAACCTCCAGAAGAGGGTGGAAATATTTTCCGGCCTCCCTATGTGTTCACTGTCAAGGCTGACCAGACGGCAGTGCAGACTGCTCCCCCTGGAAACTACTCATCGACGGTGGAAATCGGCATAGCTCCAGAGACTTAAGCAATGGCTGGAACTTTTTATACAGGTGCCCAAAAGGGCACCTTTTTTGTCATTGATTCAGTGAATAATGAATACAAAGATATGACATGAGTTGTATACAAACCAGTAAATCATAGATAATCACTCAAGTATATGAACTATGAGGATGTAGTGGAAACGAAAAAAAGCTACACTTGTGTAATAAGTTATGAACTTAATAAATTTATTAATAATATGAAAATAAAAGATATTTTAGGATTAACATTCAAATACAATCAAAAAACTATACCCTAAACTTGACATAAGTCCGAGTCAGTAGTAATCTGTCTCTGTACATAGGGAACGTGCCAGTTAAGGATTACCTCCCAAAGGAGATGATGTATGAATAAGAAGCTTATCGCCATTGCATTGGTATTGGTGCTCGCAGTGAGTGGGGTATTTGCTGTAATTACTGTTGATATGCCAGGCCCAGTGACAGCTACTTTGAAGGCAACCAAAGGAGAGTTTCTCTATCACGGGTTTACCGTAAATAGTGTGAAGTACCAGTCTGCTGTTGAAGTCCTTGATGCATTCAATACAAATCCTGAATTTACCTATGGCTACTGGACGAATGCACAGGGAACCTTTTCATTCAGAATGTCCGTCGGTAATTTCATTCATCAGACCCCAAGCAATCCAGCAGTCAAAATTGCGCAGGTCAAAGTAAATGGAACGGTCGCAACTCCTGTTTCAGGGCAAACATATTATGAGCTGTTTAATTTTACCAATGCCGCTATTCTGGATAATTCATCGCAGACTGGTGAGAAGACAATTACCATTGTTCCAGTTGCTACTGCTTCTGTTACCACTGATCACTTAAGTGCTACTGTTGGTTCAGGTCAGAATGTTGCAGATGCCTTGGCAGGTTCGTATACCTCAGAAGTTAGTATCTATATCATTGGGTCCTGATTCCCATTTCCCATGTGTGTAGAGTTTGGCTGTGCAGGAAACTGCACAGCTTTTCTTTCTCACCTCTTTTCTGTTGCTTCTTATCCTGCTAGGATATAGTCAGTCTTGTAGAGTGTGGAGTTTGCGAATGAAGAAGTTACTGGGTATCCTACTTATCATATTTGGAATGATCACTCCTCTTTCTGCAGCAGAATCTCCATTTCCTGCTGCTACTGTGCTTTTGTTTGGGGTCATTGAATCCAAGGACATTAAGGTAGCAGTATACAATGAGGAAGGCGTGGAGCTGAGCAGCGAGGATGCCTTGCTGAGCTTTGAGTTTCCCAACCTGGAAGAGTGGGAAGTCAGCCACTCCCTGTATTTCAAGTACTCATCCAATCTTCCAAGCCAGAGTGCTGGGCGATTGATCTTTGAAGTGGGAAACCTTGCTATGGACGAAGTGAACACACTCTCTACAAGCTTGGAATTAACATCCGAGAGCCTGATGACCCGTGTGGAGAATGGCAATGCCTTCAATACCACTTTCCTTCCCGGGGCACAGTCGGACACACCCATCGGGAAATTGACCGTGAGGTTGAACAAGCGTGCCGATGATGTTTTTACTGCAGGAACCTATGCGGGATCGTTCACGATTAATTATACCGAAGGGAGCTGAATAGCGCTGTTTGGTGATAATAATATCCGTTTTGGGTAATGACGGTGACAATTGGAAAAATAATGAAATAAATGTTTTACAGAGCGAAGAAAGCATGCAATAATCATGAGTGTCGTTGCTCGAATCCAGTCCGAATGTTTCCAGCGGGTGGGTTCATACTCTGAGAGAGGAGTCTCAGAGTTCTCAAGGAGGTTGCCGCTATCCGGTTTCGGATAGCGGTTTTTATTGCAATCTGCTCATCGTTTCCAACAGCGATCGCTGGAACACCCACCTGTCCAGCGCAACAGCTACACTGCCGAGTACAGCGCTTTGTTCTGACAGGCCTGAACGGACGATGCTGATCTGGGAAAGCTGATGATGGGCATGTTCCTTGAAGAATGATTGCACAATGCCAAGGTAGGAGTCATCCAGATTGGCTATTCCCCCTGCAAGGATGATCTTTCTGCATCCGGTGATCGAGCTTGCCGCAATCAAAGCCATGGCCATCGCCTGGCAAGCCGATCGCAAATCTTCGACAACCTGCTTGTCCGTACTCTGGGCAAGTTGCTTTACTCCTGTTCCCTGATGCCTCTCACCAAGCGCCCAGCCGCTCGCCAGCGTCTCCAGACACCCGATGTTTCCGCATCTGCACAGCCCTGTGCTGGCCAAGGGAAGGTGGCCGAAACGGCTGCCTTGGGCCTTGATGGTGGTCCCGTCAACCAGGGCAGCATTGATATGCTCGGCCCAATTCACAAAGAAGAATGAGTTTTCTTTCTCTGAGGCAAACCATCGCTCGGCCACCACCATCGCCTCAACGTTGTTGACCATGATGGTGGGAATCTTTGTGTTGACTTCAATGGCTTTCGCCAACGGAACGTTTTTCCAGGACCAGTAGTCATGGGAGAGCAGTGTCTGCTGCTCCTCATCAATGATGCCGGCTATCGATACCACGATCCCCGAAACAGGGCTTTTTGCCAACTTCACCAGCTTCATGCAGGTTCGGATGATCTGCTGTCCATGCTCCTTGGGGGAGGGTTGGGGAGGGTTGGGGAGCCGCTCAAAGCGAAGGATGTTTCCTTTCAGGTCAGAGAGGGAGAAGCTCGTGGTATGACTGGCAATGTCGACTCCCAGAACCAATGACGCTGAGCTGTTCAAACTCAGGGCCGTCGGTCTCCGGCCATTGGTGGTGATGGTCTTGCCCTGCTCTTCCAGGAGGTGTTCGGCGATGAGCGACTCGACAATCTCACTGGTGGATGGCTTGTTCAGATCCAGGATGCGTGCAATGTCGGCACGACTGAGCTGTCCTTCTGCAAGGACAAGATTCAGAACACGCAATCGGTTGATCTGACGTGCTGTAGCTGGTTGGGAAAACCTCATGGCCGAAGCATAGCCTACAAGCGTCTTTTTGTTAAGGAACAATTGCCGTTGGGAGGAAAAATCAGTATGTTTGCGTATATCCTTTTGGAGGTATGAATCTATCATGGAACAGAAAAAGTTCAAGACTGAAGTATCAGAGCTGCTTCAGCTTATCATCCACTCGCTTTACTCACACAAGGAAATCTTCCTTCGCGAGCTGGTTTCAAACTCTTCGGATGCTCTGGACAAGCTCAAGTATCTCACCCTTACCGATGAGAAGCTCAAAGGCCTCGCCTTTGAACCCCGCATCGACATTTCCTTCACTGAGGAAGGGGAGCATCGCACGCTCACCATCAGTGACAATGGGCTTGGCATGAGTCACGATGACCTGAGCGACAACCTCGGGACCATTGCCTCGAGCGGCACCAAGAAGTTCCTTGCATCACTTACCGAAGAGCAGAAGAAAGACAGCAACCTCATC
Source organism: uncultured Sphaerochaeta sp. (assembly GCF_963667405.1). NCBI lineage: Bacteria > Pseudomonadati > Spirochaetota > Spirochaetia > Spirochaetales > Sphaerochaetaceae > Sphaerochaeta > uncultured Sphaerochaeta sp. Next base: position 3,027,731 of record NZ_OY763408.1, read on the forward strand.
GGCCAGTTCGGTGTCGGGTTCTACAGTGCCTTCATGGTTGCCCAGAAGGTTGAGGTCGTGAGTCGCAGGGCAGGCGAAGAGCAGGCCTGGAAGTGGACCAGCACCGGCAAGGGCAGCTACACCCTGGAAGAAGCCGAGCGCGACAGTGCAGGCACTTCGATCACCCTCTTTCTGAATGAGGAAGGCAACGAGTATGCCAACCGCTGGCAGATCGAGCAGTTGGTAAAGAAGTACAGCGACCACATCGCCTATCCGATCTTCCTCTCCTATGACCAGACTTCCTACGATGACAAGAAGAAGGACAAGGACGGCAAGGCTGAAAAGACGATTGAGCACAAGGTTGAGCAAATCAACAGCTCTTCCGCCTTGTGGAGACGCAGCAAGAGCGAACTTACCGATGAACAGTACAAGGAGTTCTACAAGCAGTCGAGTCTTGACAGCGAGGACCCCCTGTTCTATATCCATACCCGTGCAGAGGGTGCAACCGAATATACCACCCTCTTCTACATCCCCTCCAAGGCACCGTTCGACATGTACTATGCCGACTACAAGCCGGGGGTGAAACTCTATGTGAAGCGCGTATACATCACCGATGACGACAAGGAGCTTCTTCCTTCGTATCTTCGCTTTGTCCGGGGTGTCATCGACAGTGAGGACCTTCCGCTGAACGTCAGCCGTGAGATTTTGCAGCAGAACCGTGTCATGAGCGCCATCCGTACCGCTTCGGTGAAGAAACTTCTGGGTGAGTTCCAGAAGATCGGCGAACAGAACCCGGAGCTGTATGCCAAGTTCATCGAGCAGTACAACCGTCCTTTGAAGGAAGGTCTCTACTCCGACTACGCCAACCGTGACGCACTGTTGGATCTGGTGCGTTTCAAATCCTCTTCCGAGGAAGGCTACGTCAGCCTTGCTTCCTACAAGGAGAGGATGAGCAGCGAACAGAAATCCATCTACTACATCACCGGCGGCAAGGAAGCCACCCTCAAGGCAAGCCCGCTTCTGGAAGCCTACCGAAAGAAGGGCTTCGAGGTCCTGGTCATGAGTGATGACATCGATGACATCGTTGTCGGATCCATCGGCACCTACAAGGAGATTCCGCTGAAGGCCATCAACAAGAGCAGTGCCGTCGATGACCTGAAGGATGAGGGAGACAAAGAGAAGACCAAGGAAGCGAAATCCTTGGTGAAGAAGATCAAGAAGGCCCTGGGCGAAAAGGTCAAGGATGTTGTGGTCTCTTCCCGTCTCTCCGATTCCCCTGCCGTTGTGGTGGTGGATGAGAATGATCCTTCGGTGCAGATGCAGCAGATCCTCAAGAGCATGGGACAGTCGGACTTCGAGGAAGCGAAACCCATCCTGGAGATCAATGTGGATGATCCGATGGTCAGGAAGATCGACGCTTCTGATGATGACGAGTACCTCGAGGAGATGTGTTCTGTCCTGCTGGACCAGGCACTGCTTGCTGAGGGTGTCATGCCCAAGGATCCGGTTGCTTTCGCCAAGAAACTGCACAGTTTGCTCTCTAAGTAACCAACTTATCAGTACATATGCACGAGGCAAGGACGGGGTTTTTCCCCAACCTTGCCTTTTTTCTTGACTGATGGTAGGGTTTTGGAAAGACAACCCAATAAGGATGGACACCCAATGATTCCAGCAATTATGGCATTCACCAGCGAGACCGTTGCTACTGATTCCTTCTTTGGACAGCTCATGACACGTATCGACAGCTGGACCCAGATCGGTCCCATCGCTTTCCTGATTTCCGTGGCTACGGGGCTTCTCATCGTGCTGGTCGGAAAGCTTCTCCTCATGTGGGTCAGCCGCATCCTCAAGCGGGCCTTGGGCCGCTCCAAGAAGATAAACAACCTCATGGCACGGTTCATCCTGCAGCTGGTGAACATCATCGGCTGGATTTTCCTCATCATAGCCTTCCTGCAGCACCTGGGCTTGGATATGGGACCTGCCCTGGCTGGGTTGGGCATTACCGGGGTCATTCTTGGTTTTGCGTTTCAGGAGACGATCGGAAACCTGCTCAGCGGGGTGATGATCGTCATCAACTCACCGTTCAGAATCGGCGACTACATTGATTCAGGTTCTTTCAGCGGTACGGTCACCGATATGGACATGGTCTGTGTGACCCTTTCCACCCCGGACAACAAGAAGATCACCATGTCGAACAAACTGGTCTGGGGAAACCCCATCGTAAACTACTCCAACATTGAGCGCAGAAGGGTGGAGCTTACCGTGAGTGTTGCCTATGGCTCTGATGTCCAGCTGGTGAAGGATACAATCTGGAAAATACTCAACAGGTATGAGGAGATCCTTCCCGATCCCGCTCCCGTGGTGGAGGTGAATACGCTCTCTGCATCTTCCGTTGATTTCGTTGTACGGCCCTGGACGAAGCCTGCCGACTACTGGAAGGTATACTGGCGCTTCCAGGGTGAGATCTGCGACCGTCTTGCTGAGGTAGGGTTGACCGTTCCCTTCAACCAGCTTGACCTGCACATCATCGATCAGCCGAAGACTACCTAGTCCCGCTTGCTTCTTTGCCCTTGCATCGGCTTTCCAGCAGGGAACAGAACTCCTTGGTGTCGGAGAGCAGGAACTTGCCCAAGTAGGATTTTGCCTTCCAAGGCTTCGAGCCGAAGAGCAGGGTGATGATGCTGTCCTTTGTCTCAATCTCTACGGAGATGTTTGCAAGCTTGTTGTTCTCCACGGTCTCATAGGTCTGCTTGCAGGAGACGAATTCATCATAGGAGAAGAGATGGAAGTCATCCTTGAGTGTGATGCCGACCATCTTTTTCTTCGTGTCGAAGGTGAGCAGGATTCCCTCGCTCAGGTCGTTGATATACCCCTGTTTCTCATCAAAATGCACCTTGTGTTCCTGCATGTTCTCAAAGGCCCTCTGCTCCAGCAGGCGGAGGGTCTGCTGGTAGTTTGCATGGGCTTGCTTCTTTTTCTTTCTTCCTACGGTAAGGGCGTAGAAGTTCAGGGCGGTGATGCCGACCAGAAGGATAAGCAGGAAATATTGGAAAATCTGTGCTGCAGTCATAGCCGACAATAGCAAGAGGAGGTGAGCTTTGTAAAGGGCTTGGGTTCATGCTACACTGAGGCGGGAGTGTCGCATGATCAAGATTCTGATAGTCATACCGTACCATGAGCTGCAGCAGGCCTTTGAACAGGTAGTCAACAGTTATGAACTGGATGACATCTCGGTCAGCACCACCCATATCTTCGGCACAGACCCCCAGGTGATCGAGCCGCTGCAGGCAGACATCATCATAGCCCGGGGAATCACCTCCCATGCAATTGCCGAGCAGAAGCCTACGGTGCACGTCGTACCAATCGCCATGAGCAGTGCCGATCTTCTTGATGCGCTTGCTCAGGCGAAAATCGGCAATCCTATGGCTCGCATCGGTATCATCACCCATGAGCATCTTTGTGACCAGGAGACAATATCTTCTCTCGTCGGCTGTCCTGTCACCGTCTTTCAGGTGACCGATCAGAATGATGTCCGTATGGGTGTCGATACCCTCACCCAACAAGGTTGTACCGTCTTGGTGGGTGGTTTGACGATGTGCAGGCTGTGTGAACAGCGTGGTCTTTCGTTTGTGCATATCAAGACCGGCTACCAGGCGGTGGTGCATGCCGTTGCCGAAGCGGTGGCGGCAGCACGCGCCCTGGATAGGGCCCAAACAAGGGGGAATCTGCTTCTCACCTTGCTCAACAACGCTAACTTTGCCCTTCTTGCCATCGACAGCAACGGGAAGATCATTGCCGGCAACAGGCAGGCAGAGAACCTGTTCGGCAAGAGTCCGTTGGAAGGTCTTCCGATGGAGGATGTCTACTACTCGAGCCGTTGGGTGGAGGTCATCCGGGAAGGCAAGCAAAAGGATGAGCTGGTAGTCATCAACGGCCAGCAGTTCCTGGTCACCCACCAACCCATCAAAATGGACGAGGAGACATTCGGCTTTCTCTATACGTTCCAGAATGCTGAGGCGATCAGGCAGACTGAACACAAGATCCGTACCGAACTGAACCGGAAAGGTCTGGTGGCCCGTTACAGCTTCTCGGATATTGTCACCCAGAATGCCCATATGATGAGCCTCGTGGAGAAAGCCAAACGCTTCAGCCAAGTCCCCGGCACCGTCCTGTTGCTCGGTGAGACGGGTACCGGCAAGGAGCTGTTTGCCCAGAGCATCCACAATGCCTCGCCCCGGGCAAAGGAGCCGTTTGTGGCGGTCAACTGTGCAGCCCTTCCTGAGCAACTGCTCGAGAGTGAGCTGTTCGGATATACCGAAGGAGCATTCACCGGAGCAAGCAAAGGAGGAAAGCCGGGGCTGTTTGAACTTGCGCACAAGGGGACGCTTTTTCTTGATGAGATCGCGGAGATGCCCATCGTAGTGCAGGCAAAACTGCTGAGGGTGTTGCAGGAGCGTGAGGTGCGAAAGATCGGGGCTGACATGGTGGTTCCTGTCGACGTCAGGGTCATCAGTGCAGCAAACAGCAATATCCTGGAGAAAGTGCAGGAAGGGAAGTTCCGCCTGGATCTCTTCTATCGCATCAGCCTGCTGAGCCTTTTGCTCACTCCCTTGCGGGAGCGGGAGGAGGATATCGGGATCCTTTTCAAGCATTTCGTACAGCACTACTGCGGTAGGCACGAGCTTCGTGTACCGTTCATCACCGATGAGGCCGTTGCGGAACTGGCACGCTTCTCTTGGCCGGGCAATATACGCGAGTTGCGTAATGCCGCCGAACGCCTTGCGATCCTCCACACCAGTGACGTGGTTACACTCAAGGAAATCGAGCTCTTGGATATTGGATCGACGAGTCTTCGTCTTGACCAGAAACCCAAGCAAATACCGGTTCGCAGCAAGCACTCGCTTTCTGACAATGATTTGTATCAGCAATACCTTCAGAGCGGCATGAACAAGGAGGCGTTTGCCCGTCACGTTGGGATAAGCAGAACCACGCTTTGGAGAAAGTTTGCACAATTTGAACGTTGATGTTTCATTTAGTGTTTCAAATGTAACATGAAACAAAATGATGAAACATTGAAACAGACAGAAAACCTAGCAAAAATTTAAGAATTTTCTTTGATATTTTTCATATTTGGTTCTTAGATAGAGAGATGCTTGTATACAAAAAATAGAAAAACAATAGATTGTATACAATGGAATCAAAGTTGGCACGCATGTTGCTATCCTGTTCTCGCTGGATATCGCTTACGGTATCCGTTTGTTAGGAACATTGAAGGGAGTCATGCATGAACAATAAGCCTGTGTTGGGAATACTGCTTGGGGACGGAGCCGGAGTCGGTCCAGAGATTGTTGCAAAGCTTGCAGTACAGAATTTTTTTACGACCTATTGCAATCCGGTCATCATCTCTGATGTACGCTTGCTTGAGCGGGCCTTCCGTGTGATAGGGTCCTCAGTACCCTTGCAGATAATCTCCGACCTCGATCAGGCTGATTGGGATGGTGCTCTTGTTGTCCTTGACCAGAAAAACCAGGATCCTGCGAAGGTCCCCTTTGGCAAACTTACCGTAGAAGCGGGGAAGGCAAACCTTGACGGGTTGAAGCTCTGCACAGAGCTGTATCTTGCAAAGAAGATTGATGGCTTCTGTTTCGCACCGCTGAACAAGGCGGGCATGAAGGAAGCCGGATGCAAGCTTGAGAGTGAACACCACTATCTTGCCCAGCTCTTCAACCACACCGAACCCTTTGGTGAGATCAATGTGGTGGGCGACCTGTGGACCACCCGTACCACCAGCCATATTCCCATCAGTGAAGTGAGCAACAACCTGACGGTGGACCGCATTCTCCGTGCCGTCCGACTCGCCCATACCAGTCTGAAGAACAGCGGCATCGCAAAGCCCAGGCTTGCCCTTGCTGCCTTGAATCCCCATGCGGGAGAACACGGGCTGTGCGGACGCGAGGAGATTGATGTGATCGAACCTGCAATTGCCAAAGCACGCGAGATGGGCATTGATGCCAGCGGTCCTTATCCGAGTGATATCACCTTCATCAAGGCGTTCCGTGGGGATTTTGATGGCGTAGTGACCATGTATCATGACCAAGGGCAGATTGCCCTCAAGCTGCGTGGCTTCGACGAAGGCATTACCATCGCCGGAGGCCTTCCTGCCCCAATCGTTACCTGTGCTCACGGCACTGCGTATGATATTGCCGGCAAGGGCATTGTGAAGACAAGTGCGTTCGAAAACGCAGTGAAAATGGCTGCCCGTATGGCCAACCACCTGCGCGAACAAGCATAAGAAGAGAGGATAGCATGCAGACGAAAAAGATTACGAGCAAGATGGTGATACCCGTTGTTACTGCAGTGATAGCGGCTCTGTTCATCTATCTCGGGATCACCAAGTATGGGTTCTGGCACGAGGTCAGAGGCCCGCTTCCGGGCTTTTTCCCGACCATCATCGGGTTTGCTCTCCTTGCTCTCAGTCTTCTGGCCTTCCTGGGAGGGAGGAAAGAAGAGGAGACGAAGTATCCGATCGAGAACTGGTATCCGGCATTGGGTGTGATAGGCATCATGCTTGCAACCTTGGTGATCGGAATGCTCCCCAGTCTGGCGTTGTTCGTCATCCTGTGGCTCAAGGTGTATGAGAAGTACAATTGGAAAACCACCCTTGTTGGGCTTGTCATCATTATGGCCATCGTTATCGGGGCCTTCGTCATGTGGCTCGGTGTCCCTTTCCCCAAGGGCCTGATCTACAATCTGATCGCATACTAAGAGGTAAGCTATGGAAAATCTGCAAATGTTGTTCATGGGCTTTTCAGTAGTCCTTACCTTGGAAAATGTCTTGGTAACCATGCTTGGTGCTGTGCTCGGCCTTATCGTCGGTGCCATGCCCGGCATCGGATCGCTGGCCGGTGTAGCCTTGCTGCTGCCGCTGACCTATAAGTTCAATCCCACCACCGCCATCATCATGCTCGGCTCCTTGTACTATGCCAACATGTACGGTGGGTCCTTCAGTGCCATCCTGCTCAACATCCCCGGTGACTCACCGGCGGTCATGACGGCACTGGATGGGTATCCGATGGCAACCAAACGTAATCGTCCTGGTCAAGCCCTGTTTACTGCCAACATGTCGTCCTTCATCGGTGGCTTGATCGGGATGTTGATTCTCACTTTCATGGGCCCGCTGCTTGCAGACCTCGGTCTGAAGTTCGGTCCGGCCGAGATGACCGCACTGCTTTTGGTGGCAATGACCTCCATCGGTTGGTTGGTGGGTGAGAGCCCGACCAAGGGCGTGGTGCTGACAATGGTCGGTATCCTCCTCGCATCCATGGGCATGGACACTCTTACCGGCAGTCCCCGCTATGACTTTGGCAACATGTATCTGCTTGGCGGCATCCCGTTCACTCCCTTCGTCATCGGAGCAGTCGGATTCAGCCAGGTGCTCAAGCTGATGGAAGAGCGCAACAAGAAGGTGGAAGCCCACATCGGGCAGAAACTGACGATCAGAGGCTCGATGCTGACACTCCACGATTTCAGGCGGCTGCTGCTTCCTGCAATCCGCAGCGGTTTCATGGGAACCTTTGTCGGAGTGCTTCCCGGAGCCGGGGCAACAACCGGTGCATTCCTTGGGTATGCTGCACAGAAGGCCTTCAAGAGCGAAGAGCCTTTGGGCAGTGGCGCCATCGAGGGTATCGCAAGCTGTGAAGCTGCAAACAACGCTGCCGCCGCAGGTTCGTTTGCTCCACTGCTCGCCCTTGGCATCCCGGGTTCGGGTACCGGTGCCGTCCTGCTTGGTGGTCTGATGATGTGGGGCCTCAATCCCGGCCCGCTGCTCTTCTCCACCAACCCTGACTTCGCCTGGGGCCTCATCGCCAGCCTCTTTCTGGCAAACTTGCTGACGCTCGTGATTGCCTTGGGAATCATTCCCTTCCTGATCAAGATCCTCACCGTCCCGGTGAAGATGCTGATCCCGATCATCACCGTTGTCTGCGTGGTAGGCGGGTACAGTACCTCCAACTCCATGTACGGAGTGATCATCATGTTCCTCTCGGGTCTGTTCGGCTACATCCTTGACCGCAATGGGTACGGAGTCGCCCCGATGCTGTTGGCATTCGTCTTGGCTCCGCTGCTTGAATCCAATATGCGAAAGGCCTTCATCATCAGTCACGGAAGCCTTGGCATCTTCTTCGAGAAGCCGATTGCTGCCTTTTTGATCATCGTGCTCTTCGCCATCATCCTCACCCCGGTTATCAAATTCGTGCTGAGGAAGGCTGGCGTGCTGAAAAAATAGGACGAGGACTGGAAACAGGACTCCCACAAAGGGTAATTCCGGGGTTTTCCCCGAAAGAAACAAATAGGAGAACGAAAAATGAGAAAAATTGCGCTCGTACTGACCATGGCTCTGCTTGTAAGCGTTGCTGTCTTTGCCGGTGCCCAGGCTGAAGCCCAGGCCGGAGGGGCTTTCACCCCTTCGAAGAACATTGACTGGTATGTGACCAGCTCCCCCGGTGGTGGCTCCGACATCTTCACTCGCACCATCATGGATATTGCTGTTGCAAAAGACCTGCTCAATGGACAGAATGTCGTTGTCCAGTACAAGACCGACGGTGCCGGTGAAGTCGGAAGACTCCTTGTCTCCCAGATCAAGGCTGGCGTCCAGGCTGACCACACCCTGCTTACCTTCAACAGCGGCGACTTGATGCCGATGGTGAAGAACACCAACAACCGTTTTGAGAACTTCCAGCCCATCGCACACATGGCAGTGGACAAGCACCTCATCTTCGTAGGCGAAATGTCCAAGTACAAGAGCTTCGAGGAAGTGCTTGCAGCGCTCAAGCGCGGTGAGAGAATGGTGCTCGGCGGTTCCAAGGGTGATGACATTGCCTGTCATGCTGCCCTCATCGCGGAACTTGGTGTTTCCCAGGACCAGCTCTCCTACATTGCCCACGATGCAACCAGCGGTGCCATCACCGCCATCCTCGGTGGTCACTTTGACCTCTTGATCTCCAAGCCCGCTGCTGCTTCCCAGTATGTAGAGGCCGGAAAGATCACCCCGATTTTGGCTCTGTCCACCAGCCGCTTCCCCGGCAACCTCAACAGTGCTCCCACCCTCAGCGAATTCGGCTACAAGAACGTCGAGGTCCCCAACTGGAGATCCATCGTTGCCCCGAAGACCATGAGTGCAGAGGCTGTTGCCTACTGGACCGATGTGTTCAAGAAAGTTTCCGAGACTGAAGAGTGGAACAAGGGTTACATCGAGAAGCAGAAGCTGGTTCCTGACTACATGGATGCAGCCACCTTCACTGCCTATGGCATGAACTTCCAGAAAGAGTACCTCGCCTCCATCGGCAAGGACAAATAAGGAAAGGGGAGTGCTCAAGCATTCCTGATGCCAATCATGAGGGGTGAAGGATGCAAATCCTTCATCCCTTTTCTCACATTGATGCTATGCTGGTACCTGTCGGAGGGTGTTATGAAACGTATTGCAATGGTGCATACCGTGAGGCCGGTTCTCGCTTCCTTTCCCGAACTTTTGGAAAAGGTGGTGGGGGAGAAGCTGAAGATTCACAATTTGCTGGATGATTTCCTGGCAAACGATCCTGCCGAAACCGGGGTCTTCTCATTGGAGAACAGAAACCGGTTGTTCAATGATATCAAGGCGTGTGAGCTCACCAAGCCTGATCTCATTGTGGTGACCTGTTCCACGCTCACCCCGACGGTGCAGTTGATCAGACCGTTTGTCGGAGTGCCGGTGGTCGCCATCGATGATGCGATGACCGAGCAAGCAGTGCGGATCGGAAGCAAGATCAAGGTGGTGGCAACCGCCATGAGCACCATCCAGCCTACGATCAACAAACTCCAGCAGGAAGCAGACAAGGCGGGAGTCTCCATCACCGTTGATGCCCAGGATCATGAGAAAGCCTACACGGCCATGCGCGCCGGGGATATGCAGACCCATGACCGTCTTGTGCTCGAGATGATCGAGGATGTGCACGGCTACGATTGCATCGTCCTTGCCCAGGCCTCCATGGGACATCTGCAACAGCAGGCCCAAAAGATTGCCGGAGTACCGGTTCTGGCCTCCCCGATTCTCTGCTGTGAGAAAGTGAAGCGGATGCTCGGGGGGGGAGCCAAATGAGAGATGACATCCACTCATATTGCAAAGTGGGCATCGTGCTCTCTATGGCTTATCCTTCGGCCATGCAGAGTGCAGGAGAGTACCTCTCTGCCCTGAAGAGAGTTCTTGTCGATCCATTTTTTAGTGTGGTGGAACTGGGCTCGCTTCCCTATGCATCCCTTTCCAAGACTGTCTCCTCAATGGTATCGACTGCCCATGCAGAGGCGACCTACAGCGGCCATTCACTGCTCTTCTCTCAGAAACTGAATATCAACAGCTTGGATGAGCAGCAGCGAAAGTCGGCTGTAGACGCGTTGAAGAAGGGCATTGATGAAGCCTATGCACTACAGGCAACCGAGTTCCAGTTTCTCTCCCGCTCCTATGAGAAGGGAAAGGAATCTGAGTATCTTGCTTCTCTGGTAGCCTCAACCAAGGAGCTTTGCAGCTATGCTGCTGAGAAGGGCAACATGCCGGTGGTCTTGGAGGTATTCGACCACACCATCGACAAGAAGTCGCTCCTGGGTCCTGCCTCCCTGGTCGCAGAGTATGCCCAGGCCGTTTCCGCAGTGCATGCGAACTTCGGCATCATGATCGATTGCTCACACATCCCGATGATCGGGGAGAGCATTGATGAGGCGGTCGATCCGATCACTGCCTACCTTCGTCATGTGCATGTGGGCAATACCCTCATTAGCGATCCTTCCCATCCCAGCTATGGTGATTACCACCCAAGGTTTGGCTACCCGGGCTCTGAGAATGATACTGAGTATCTTGCTGCATTCCTGCAGAAGATGAAGGATATCGGCTACTTGGGAGAGGGAAAGACAAACATTCTCTCCTTTGAGGTGAAGCCTCAGGCCGGTGAGGATGCCGACTTGGTGGTTGCCAATGCAAAGCGAACGTTGCTCGATGCATGGAGAAGTGTACGATGAAACTGGGAAACACTGATATGGAGATACCCGCGCTTGCCCTGGGAACCTGGGCGATCGGGGGAGGGGACAGTTGGGGAGAGAGCGATGATGCGCTTTCGATCAAGACCATCCACAGAAGCCTGGAGCTGGGCGTCACCTTCATCGACACAGCCCCTGCCTACGGTAATGGCCTGAGTGAGGAGTTGCTCGGCAAGGCCCTGCGGGGCAGACGTTCTTCCTGCATTCTGGCGACCAAGTGCGGTCTTGTCTGGGGAGCGGATGACGAGGGCTCGGTGCACAAGAGCCGCGATGGGGTTGTCATCCGTCGCAACCTCAGCCCCCGGAGCATACAAAAGCAGGTGGAGGAGAGCCTTGTCCGTCTGAAGACAGACCATATCGATCTCCTTCTGACCCACTGGCAGTCGATGGAGCCTTTCTTCACCCCGATCGAGGAAACGGTTGAGGCCTTGGAAGCCTTGCAGAAAGAGGGGAAAATCCGTTCCTATGGGGCCTGCAATGTGGAGTTGGACCACCTGAAGGAGTATCAGAAGCACGGAAAGCCTGCCCTGATCCAGGAACGCTACAGCATGCTCACCCGAAACAAGGCAGAGCTTGCTTCCTATTGTGCAGAGCAGGGCATCACCTTCCAGGCATACAGCCCGCTTGAACGAGGACTGTTGACCGGTAAGGCAAGCGAGCAGGTAATCGGTTCTGCCAAAACTTCCATCAGCTGGTTTGAACCGGGCAAACGGGAACGGGTGCAGGCAATGCTCCACTCCCTCGAGGGGATGGCACAGAAGTATCATGCTACGGTAGGGAATCTGGTCATAGCGTGGACAAAGCAAGCCTATCCGACGATGAATGTCCTGTGTGGGGCGCGTAAGCCCGAACAGATGGAGGAGAACGCAAAAGCGCTCTCCCTGACCATCACTTCAAAAGACTGGGACATCATGGACTCCTTGGCAAGAGCCTTGCTCTAGTCGTTGAGTTCCTTGATGAATCGGATCATATCAATAGCCTTCGGGGGACAACCCGGAAGGCTTTTTCCCAAGCCTCGGGTGCAGATGCCCACCCCTACCTTGGACGGGTCGCTCACCCCTTTGAACCCTTGTCCGATGCAGATCGGTTGTTTCAGCTGCTTGAGACGATTCACCTCATCAAGTCGCTTCAGGGCATGGATGAGGTTGCCATAGCAAGCCGAGCAGGCACTGTCTGCCTCGGTATGCTTGCCCAGGTAGTTGGCCTGTCCGGTAGGACGATGGGGCTCTTCCTCACTCGGTTCGTTGAGCTGGACGAGATTGGCTTTGCCAAGATCGCTGCTGCCTACACCGAGTTGTTCAGCCAACCCGATGTAGGGGACATCCTTCAGCTCAAAGCCCATCAGAGAGGCCCCGTAGCTGTCACAGAGCACACTGTCGGTGCAGGCAAACATCCTATTGGTCTCCACCGGGTTGCCACCCTCCTCAAAATCGAGATCGCCATTGAGGCTGTCCACAATGATGAGGTCCGCTGCACGCACCTTGTTCAATGCGGCAATGGGGCGATGCAATCCGAGGGTGTGGAACAAGCGTTTGGAACGGTCGGAGAGACAGCCCTTCATATTTTTCAACGCACAGGTCATCGCTGTCTGACAGTGGCCCTTGAGCACCGGAAGATTGATCAGGAAATCGGTTTCCAGGATGGTTTTGCTCACCTCCATGGTGATGCCGTCCACCGTCTTTTTCACATACTCATCATCTTTTACGTCGATGAGGGGGACCTGGTATTGTTTGCTGATCTGCTGGTATCCGTTGACCCGGAAGCCCTCCTTGGTGGAGTCCCCGACCCAGGCACTCTCCACAATGGAGATGTTGTGGTAGCCCCTCTTCTGGAGGTGCTCAATGATGGCAACCAGAATCCCGGGGTGGGTGGTGGCACCGCTTTCTGGTTTCACTGCAACCACCAGGTTGGGCTTCAGGGCAATGCGGGCATCCTTGCTGCCGATCATGGCTTCAAGATCCATACGGTTGAGCAAGGCTTCTGTCATGGAACGCTCATCGCTTCCATAGATGAGCAGCAGGTCATTCTTGTTCATGCATTCGGTCCTGTCATGTGGCTGGTAAGGTCATGGGTGATGTGCTCATACAGCATGCGCTTGCAGGCTTCCTTCTCCCCATTGCGCAAAAGACTCATCATCTGGGCATGTTGGGAGAGGTAGTAGGAAAGCTCATCATCGGGAAGGTTCTGGGCAATGCGCAATTGCTGGATCTTTGCATCCAGGCGTTCGCAGATGTTGATGAGTGCGCTGTTTTTTGATGAGCGGATCAAGGCAAGGTGGAACAGGCTGTCCTGCTCAAATACGGTGGCCCGGTCTCCGATACCCATCGCGTACTGGCAATCAGCGGCATAGCGGCTGAGTTCCTTCACGTTTGCTGCGTAGGAGGCTTCATCAATGGAGTCGATGGCAAGTTGCTCAAGCGAAACCCGTACCTTTGCGATGTCATTGGCTTCCTGCTCGGTGATGATGGAAACAATTGCATGGCTTCTGGGCTTGATGGTGATCAAGCCGTATTCGCTGAGCCTCCGGATGGCTTCACGGATAGGGGTGCGGGAGACCCCGAACTGCTCTGCAAGGGACTCTTCGGGAATCTTCATCCCGCCCTTGAGCTGGCCGGAGAGAATCTGCTCCTTGAGCATGGTATAGACTTGATCTGAAAGACTGTTCTGGATGCATTTTGGCATACTGTTCACCTCAACTACTTTCTGTAACTGTAAAAGGATTTTTCTCATTCGTCAATGTTAATTGTGTACAAAAAACTTTCAAGTTGGTATTTTGCTTGAACAATGAGGCAGAAATTGATGGTTCCTGTTTTTAATCAAAGATTAAGCAGGAAACCCAGAAGATTTTCGAGAAAATGCAAGAAGAGTGCACGATTCCCTTTGACAAGGATGCATTGACGTGGTATCAATATTGTATACAGTACACAATGCAGATAACAGTGTGAGATATCTCCCTCATTACCCTGCAGAAGAAGGAGTTTCCTGATGAGTAAAAGTGTCAAGGAGTTGCTCAGCCAACCAGAACGGAAGTTCAATGCAACCGAACTTGCTGCACTGGCTGCATATTTCCGGACCGTTATATTCGATACCCTCCACGACCGGGGAACCGGACACTGGGGTGGTGCCGCTTCGAGTGCGGAGTTGATGACGGCCCTCTATTTCAATCGCCTTGCAGTCAAGGCAACCGATCCAAAGTGGGATGATCGTGACCGCCTCATCCTTTCCAAGGGCCATGCATCGATGAATCTCTACACCATGCTTGCCCACCGCGGGTTTTTCCCGGTTGAGGAACTCTCCACATTCCGCAAGCTCGATTCCCGCCTGCAGGGCCATCCGTGCATGAACAAGCTTCCCGGTGTCGACATGTCCACCGGAGCCCTTGGCCACGGTCTTTCGGTCGGGCTGGGCATGGCGATGGCCGCCAAGCTTGCAAACAAGAAGTGGTGGACCTATGTCGTCAGCGGTGAAGGGTGTCTCAATGAGGGCCAGAGCTGGGAAGCGATCATGAGCGCTGCAAAGTTCAAGACCGAGCGCTTCGTGCTGATGATCGATTACAACAAGGTCCAGCTTGACGGTACGGTCGATGAGATCATGCCCCTCGGACCGCTTGCAGACAAGCTCACCTCCTTTGGTTGGCATGTGGCCCCCAAAGCCTACGATGGACACAATACCGAGGAAGTTCTTGACTCGTTTGCCTGGATGGACAGCGATGATGTGTGGCCGAAGGCCGTCATCTACGACACCATCAAGGGTAAGGGTGTCTCTTTCACCGAAGGCAAGAACACCTGGCACGGGGCGGTCATCGATGATGACTCCTACGCAAAGGGGATTGAGGAACTTCGATCGGATCTGAAGAAGAAGGAGGCCGCACTATGAGCGAAGCCATGAGAGATGCTTTCGGCAAGAAGCTTGCCGAGTTGGGGGCAACCCACCCCGAGTTGGTGGTCCTGGATGCGGACGTATCCTCCTCCACCAAGAGTGCCTTGTTCGGCAAGGCTTTTCCTGATCGATTCTTCAATATTGGCGTCGCAGAGGCAAATATGGTGGATATTGCAGCAGGAATGGCAACTGCAGGATATCATCCGGTTGTAAACGCCTTTGCCATCTTCCTGGCACTGAAGGCTACCGACCAGATCAGGAACACCATCTGTTACAACAACCTGCCGGTCATCATTGCCGGGGCGTATGGTGGGCTTTCCGACTCCTTCGACGGGGCCAGCCACCAGTCCATCACCGATATTGCCATCATGCGCGCCCTGCCGAACATGCAGGTGATCGTGCCCAGCGATGCCGCACAGGCCCAGCAGGCTCTCGAGTATGCCTTGACCCAGAAAGGTCCGGTGTATATCCGCCTGAATCGCAATCCGATGCCCGACCTTCCCCCGATTCCTGCAATCGGAACGGTTCGCTGCAGTGAGGGAACCGATGTGACCATTGCAGCAAATGGCATTACCGCAAGTTTTGCCAACGAAGCCGCAGCCCTTCTGGCCAAGGACGGGATCAAGGCTGAGGTATTCAGCGCTCCCATGGTAAAGCCCTTGGATGTGAAGCCCTTGATCGAGAGCGTGGCTAAGACCGGGAAACTGCTCTGCGTCGAGGAACACGTCCTTGCGGGCGGATTTGCCTCGGCAGTGAGCGAGGTCTTTATGAAGGAAGGAATTTCCTGTAGATTTGATGCTATAGGAATCGAGGATATGTTTACCGAGTCCGGCCCCTATGAGCCGCTCTTGGCAAAGTATGGAATCAGTGCACAGAACATTGCCGATCACGCACGTTCCCTGTGCAAATAAGGAGAATCGTATGGATCAGATGAAACGCGCCTATGAATTGCTTGCCCAATGGAAGGGGGACTCCTATGTCCATGGTCTTGGAGTACTTGACCAGGTAGGACCCCTTGCCGCCCAGTTCGGCAAGCGTGCTCTTGTGGTGAGCAATACCACCTATATGAAGCCGGTTGCAGACCGGGTTGTGGAGTATCTCAAGGCTGCAGGCGTTGAGCTTGCCGGTGGTGTCATTGCTCCCGACGCCAAACCCAATGCTCCCCGTGAGGATGTCTATCGCCTTGAGTCCTACATCCTGCACACCAAGCCGGACAGCATCGTGGTCATCGGCGGTGGTTCCTCCATTGATGCAGTGAAGGCTGCCAATGCCCTCGCTGCCCTCGGAGCAAAGGTGACTCCCGAGATTGATCACTACTTCGGCACCAACGTGGTAAGCGATGCACTTGCATCCACCAAGACCACCCTGCTCCCGGTCATCGCGGTGCAGACCTCCGCTTCCAGCGGGGCCCACCTGACCAAGTACTCCAACATCACCGACCCGGTGGTGGGTCAGAAGAAGCTCATTGTGGACAACGCCTTGGTACCGACGGTAGGTCTCTTCGACTACGAGACCACCGTCTCCATGCCGATCAGCGTCACCATCGACGGGGCTCTTGATGCAATTGCCCACACCTTCGAGGTGTTTTGTGGTGCCAAGGAAGCCTCTTACCAGAAGGCCCTGGAAATTGCAGAGTGTGCCATCAGCTTGGTTGCCGAGTATGCAAAGGTGTTGGTTGACAACCCCAAGGACGTCAAGGCACGCGAGGCCATTGGTCTTGCAACCGACCTCGGCGGCTATGCCATCATGATTGGGGGAACCAGCGGTGCTCACCTGACCAGCTTCTCCTTGGTTGACATCGTCAGCCACGGTACTGCCTGCGGAATCATGAACCCGTACTATGCAGTGCTCTACTCCAAGGCAATCCAGAAGCAGCTGAAGGTTGTCGGATCGATCTTCGCCACCTATGGATTCGGTCCTTCGGTGGAGAATCTTGAGGGCAAGGAGCTCGCCACAGCTGTGGCAACGGCCATGATTGCTTTCAGCAAGTCCATCAAGGCGCCTTCCAAGCTTTCCGATCTCAAGGGGTTCACCGAGGGCCACATTGCACGTGCCCTTGCTGCCGCCAAGGATCCTCAGCTTGAGATGAAGCTGAAGAACATGCCTGTTCCGATGACCAAGGATGATGTGGACGTCTACATGGAGCCGCTCTTGCGTGCAGCTGCCACCGGCGACCTTTCGTTGATCAAGGAAATGTAAGCACACTGGGATAACAGGGCACCCTTGGGTGTCCTGTTCTTCCCTGCAAAAGGAAATGGTATGAAACTATCTGTAGCCATCGCCGGAAAAGAGGCGATGCCCAATGCATTTGTCGTATTCCGTGGAGTCAAGGAATCCATCATCAAGGCCCATACACTGGGGTATGATGGGGTGGAACTTGCCCTCAAGCGACCGGATGAGGTGAGCAAGAGCGAACTCACCCAGTGGTTGAGGGAGAATGATCTGGAGGTGAGTGCCATCTCCTCCGGGCAGGTGTTCGCCGCTCGCGGCCTGTACTTCACCGATGAGAACCAGGAAAACCGTGCAGAGCTGTACAAGACGTTCTGTGAGTTCATCGACCTTGCTTCCGATTTCGGAGGACTGGTGAACATAGGCAGGACCCGTGGTCCCATTGCAGGACGGGATATCGCACTGGTGGAGAACCTGTTCCTGGATATGGCCCACAAAGTTGCCGACCATGCCGAGAAGCGTGGTGTTGAGTTGATTCTGGAGCCGGTGAACCGCTACGAGATCGACTTTCTCAACAATCTGGATGAGTGCAGTGTGATGCTCAGGAAGATCAACCGAAAGAACTTTGTCATGATGCCCGATGTCTTCCACATGAACATTGAGGATGACAGGATTGGTGACAGCTTCATCCGCAACAAGAAGTACGTCCGGTATGTGCATTTTGCAGATACCAACCGTCATGCGCCTGGTGATGGGCATATGGACTGGAAGGAGATTTTCGAATCCCTCTCCTCCTTTGGGTACGACGGTTGGACCACCGCTGAGATCTTGCCGTATCCCGATCCCGATACGGCTGCCAAGAGGACGGTAGAGTACCTCAAAGGCACCTGGGGTCAGTACTATCGCTGAAAAAGGGGAGTTGCCGAACGGCAACTCCCTTCATCACTATCGAAGCAGCTCCTCGATATTGGCCTGGACCATGCGTTCCAGGCTTTTGTGTGCTCCATCGGAAGGAAAGTTCCTCCAGACCACCAGCTTGCTTGCCGGTGATACTTCCAGAAGCGGGCCTGCAATGGGATTGTGGATGTTGTCTATGATCAGGTCGTAGCCGCCCTTTGCCACCTCTGCAATCTGGGCCGCAGTCACTGGTGCCGGACCGAAGGTCCCTGCAACCTGCAAGCCGAGGTCTTTTGCAAGGAAGACCTGCATGGCGTGGCAGTAGACTTTCAGATCGGAAAGGCCTTGCTGCTCAGCCTTCAGTTTTCCTTCCCGCACAACCTGCTCATAGCTCTGCACCCGCCTGAGGCTCTCCTCCTCAGTTCCCATGACCGAGGCGATGGCAGCTGCCTGCTCCTTCACATTGCTGATGCTGTTGTTGGTGTTTATCTTTACCATCTCCTGCTCATCTTTCCTGATGGAATTGGACAGGGTCTGCATCATCCGCTCATACCCGGCATAGAGAAAATAGTCAGCACCATTGATTTTCACCACATCGGTGACGGTAATCTCATACTCAGGGGGATGGGAGAGGTTTGCTGGGGCGATGAAGGGGACCTCATCCAGGCCGGCAAGGTCGGCGAAGGCAGCGGTCCAGCTGGTGGAGGCGATGATGGCAGCTGGTCTTGAGGCTGCCGAAGCCGCCACATCTTCAGGGACTCCCTGTGCGAAGAGGGGGAGAGAGAAGGTGATGAGAAGCAGTGAGAAAATCCATCGTTTCATGAGGCTATTCCTTTCTTGTGGGTTGGTATGAGATAGAGCAAAGCGGAAAGCAGGGCTACCGTTCCGCTGGGAGGCAGGTCGGTCGCCACGGCAAGCAAGAAGCCCAAGGTGGAGACAGCAAACCCGATGAGACAGGAGAGCAGCAAGAGCTGCTTGAGGCTCACCGAGCGCTTCGCAGCCACCAGAACAGGGAGGATGAGCAGGGCGTCGATGAGCAGGGCCCCCAACAGTTTCATGGCCAGTGCGACAACCAGTGCGATGAGCAGAAGCATGGTGGTGTGATGCTTCTTTACCCGCATTCCCAACGACTGGGCAATCTCCGGATCGAAGAAGATGGCGCTGACTGTCCTGAAGTTGATGGCAAGGTAGAGAACCAGAACCAAAGCGATCAGAACCAGCGATCCGATATCCGTCCACGTCAGGGCAAAGGGGCTGCCCCAGAGCAGTTGCAGGGTATCCTTGGCAGGAACATCCCACAGATGCATCACCAGCGAGGCTGCTGCCATGGTGAATACCATTGCTGCTGCGCTGGCCATCCCGAAGCCGTAGGAGCTGTCCTTGGTGAGTCTGAGCATGAGCAGGACCAACAGCAGGTTCAGGGCAATGCTTACCGGCAACAGTGGCAGGGAGAGCGCGAGGGAGATTGCACCCCCCAGGATGACCCCATGCATGAGCATATAGCGCATGGGAATCAGATTGAGACGGAGGACCATGACCCCACTCGCAGGAAAACAGAGTCCTGCTATGGCCATGGCAAACAGGCCCCTGGCTACCGGAGGCAGGGTGAGTGCAAAGAGAAACTCATCCATGGAGAGCCTCCAGATGGAGGATGGGCCAGCACAGATCGGCCTCGAGCTCCTTGTCATGGGTGACGATGATGATGGTGGGCATCTCCTGCAGGGTGAGGGAGTGCAGGATTTCTATCAGGGTTCTTCTGCTCTTGGCATCCAGGAATGAGGTGGGTTCATCAAGGAGCAACAGTCTGGCTTTCTGGCAAAGCGACCGGGCCAGAGAGACCTTCTGACGCTCCCCTCCGCTGAGGGTGAAAAAATTGCGTTGGGCAAGATGTGCGATTCCCGTTCGTCGCATGGCTGTATCAATTTCGCATTTCTGCTCCTCTTTGGAACTATCAGGGTTTACGGCCATACTCACCACTTCCCGTGCTGAGACGGGGAATTGCTGTTGGGTCTGTTGTTGCCGGATGTACCCGATGGTTCTTGCCGGAAGCTGGCCGGGATCCCTGCCGTCGATGAGAATGCTTCCTGCACTTGCTTTGAGTTTTCCCATCAAGAGGTTGAGCAGGGTGGTCTTGCCTTTGCCGTTGTCACCCTGAATGATGAGCCTTCCTCCCTCAGGAAGCGAAAAGGAGAGGTTGCTGACCAGATTTGGTTGGCCGGGATAGGCGAAGGAGAGATCGGCCACCTCCACGGCAATGCCTTGCACCAGCTTTGCCCTTCGCTTGAGCTCGCGGTACATCTGGTCCTCGTCTCCCATTTCGGAAAGAAGTGTTTCCGTCTTGCAGGCAAGGAGGGGAATGCGTTTTTCCCAGCTTACCTCAATCCCATGAGCTTGGTAGTGGGCGATGGCAGTCTCGCTGATGAGGTTGATATGAGCACGCTTGATTCCCAACCGGCTCATCAGGAGTGCGGCAGCCTTCCCAGCAGCCGTGTCATGGGCACTGAGGCAGTCCTTGGGACCGGTGTAGCCGGCAAGGAATTTCTCCAGGGCAAAGAGCGGGTGAAGCCAGCGACCTGCATCCGAGAAGATCAGCTCATCATGGTTGTAGACGCAAAGCGTAGTATTCTCTGCAAGAGGCTCTTGGTAACGATTCACAAATGATTCTCCAATAAAAAAACCATGAAAGCAAAGGATGGATCTCCTTCTCTGCCTTCATGGCTTCTGTATGTACTATAGGTAACAATCAGGATCAGTCCCCTTCATGGGGATGTATTGGCGATAGTTTACCGTTGGGGCGGACAGCTGTCAAGAAAGGTCTGGATCTCTTCAAGTGACAGGTTGATCATCTCCCCAAGACTAAGATCCTGCCGTCCTACGATGGAAACATTGCACTTGCTGATGGGCAGCAGAATCTTGTGTGCCCTGCTCTGTGCTACGGCCACAGCCATGGTGGGGGTGATCTCCCCATGCAAGGCATCGGCGGTGATGATGCCCAAAGGACCGACGATGAGGTCGGCTGTACGGGCTGCAACGACCACCGGATTCTCTCCGGTTGCAATTGCATCGGCGCCGCTGCGCAACATTGCACTGGCGGCAAGACTGTTTGTTCCGATGGCGAGCACCTTCACTTGGGGGAATCGGGCCTTGATGGCCTCGACCAAGCTTTTGCCAAGACTTCCGCCCTGTCCGTCGATGATTGCAATGGTCATAAGGTACCCCCAGTATCCTTCCTATCCAAACCAACAAGATAGATCTCAAAAGAGTCGTCCCTGCAAGCCTTCGGCTTGAAGGGCTTCACTTTTGTGAAGAAGGTGCGCATTGTCTTGAGCAGTTCCACCTGCCCGCCACCTTGGAAAATTTTCACCACAAGGTTTCCATGCACCTTCAGGTGCTCCTGTGCAAGGTAGATTACCTGCTCTGCAAGATACTCGCTGCGTGCAGTATCTACAGCCCTGTTTCCCATGGTCATGGGAGCAGCATCACTGATGATGACATCATACGGACCATGCTCCACGAGGATGGTACGGATCTCCTTGCTGAAGGCGTCGCCGACATAGCTGGTGACCGTGTGGGGGATCGGGTTCAGGTTCAGAGGATTGAGGTCCACTGCGATTATCTTGCCCTCTCCCTTGATCAGCTCATTATGGGTATAGAGGGTCCAGGAACCGGGGGCTGCCCCCACGTCCAATACGGTGTTCCCTTTTCTCACGAGGTTGAAGGTCTGCTGAAGTTCTTCCAGCTTGTAGACGGAACGGGCAGGGTAGCCCTCTTTGTGTGCACGTTTGGTGTAGGAGTCTGCACGGTCCCTTCTGCTGGTTGCCATAGTTTGACTATAGCAAACTATCAGGTCTATCGGAAGGGTGGGGTGCAGACAAAAAGATGGTGCCAGCGGTATTTGTGGGGTGGGGAGAGAGAACCGCTGGCACCAAAGAAATCACACTTTAAGGAGGTTTGAAAAAAACTGTTGCTCTGTTCTGCAAATACTAATGCAAGAGCCGTGCCAACTCTAGAAAAATATACTATTGGTACAGTAAAATTACAAAAAGACAGGGAAATGAAGTGCTTGTGCAGAAATGGACTGTGAAAAAAAGTAACACTATTTCAAAATTTCACACATCACTGGTTGTCAGGACAAAAGGAAGGGTGCCAAAAGCTGATTGGAAAATCTTTTGGCACCCTGTCGGTATGAAAAAGGAGGAGTATGAAAAAAATTGTGTTGCTCTGTTCTGTCTATTCTAATGCAACAACCGTGCCAACTCATAATCCCTCTTTCACGCTTGCATTTCCGTATTGCTGGTCGAAAAAGTGTGTAGCGTTTGCACACCTTTCAAATTATGTGCAATTTTTGCGCAATTGACGATTTCTTACACACTTACTATTGTATGCACATGAAAACGACCAATCTCATCAACCGGAGATTCCGGGATGCAACCTATAAAAATTACTCGCTCAAACTGGTGGTGATCAATGTCTTGGTCTATCTGCTTACGGCATTCGTGTATCCGCGAAGCACATACTATCTTGCCATGATTCCTTCCTTTGTCCTGGGCGGATATCTGTGGCAGCCGTTCACCTACATGTTTGTCCATGGGGGCTTCAGCCATCTTCTTTTCAACATGCTCAGCCTCTTTATCTTCGGGTCCATGGTTGAGAAGCGTATCGGCAGCAAGGAGTTTTTGCTCTTCTATCTCCTTACCGGCGTGTTCAGTGGAATTGTGAGCTTCATCAGCTACTATCTGGCCGGCACCAATGTCATTCTGGTCGGTGCTTCGGGGGCCATCTACGGGGTGCTCCTGATGTTTGCGGTCTTCTATCCCTATTCGGTCATTTTCGTGTTTGGGTTCATTCCGGTACGGGCTCCGATCCTGGTCATTCTCTACGCAGTCATCGAGCTATCCAGCCATGTCTTTGGGCGTGGTGGCAACGTGGCACACCTCACCCATCTCAGTGGTCTGGTGTTTGGGTATCTCTATTGCAGAATCAGGATGCGGATCAATCCGATTGAAGTCTTCCGCCGTACGCTCTAGTCCAAGAGCCCGTAGCGGGTTCTGATCTCCGCATACCCTTTCTTGATGACGTCATAGATGAGAGTGAGCTTCTGGTCATGGTGGATGAAGGCTGACTTCATCGCATTGATCGTTATCTTCTCAAGATCCCGGATGTTCAGATTATAGTGCTGTACAGCCAGTTCCATCTCCTTCGTAAGATTTGTATCACTCATCAGGCGGTTGTCGCTGCAGAGGAAGACACGGAACTTATTGCGGAAAAAGAGCGGGAAGGGATGGCTTGCATAGTCCTTGGCAGCTCCGGTGCCTACGTTGCTGGTCAGGCACATCTCCATGGGGATTCTCCGGTCAAGGATGAAGTTGGCCAATGATCCCATGTTCTCGATGCGATTCCCATCAAGATTCATATCCTCAACCAAACGGGTTCCGTGACCGATGCGGTGCGCCCCGCAAAGCTGCACAGCCTGCCAGATGGATTCAACCCCGAAGGCTTCCCCTGCGTGGATGGTGATATTGAAATTCTTGTTCCGGATGAACTGGAAGGCATCCAGATGTTTCTTCGGTGGGTAGCCGATTTCATCGCCGGCAAGGTCAAAGCCAACCACCCCGCGGTCGGCAAATGCAACAGCAAGCTCGGCAATGGTGTGGCTTACGGTCGGGCTTTGGTTGCGCATCGCACACAGAATGAGGCCGGTGGGCATCCCTGTATGGCGGGTTCCCATCTGCAGCCCATCCAGAACCGCCTGCACCACTTGTTCCAGCGAGAGGCCATTGGTTACATGGAGAATGGGGGCAAAGCGGATCTCTGCGTAGCAGACATGTTCCTTGGCAAGGTCTTCAACCGCCTCAAAGGCAATTCGTTTCAACGCCTCAGCGGTCTGCATCACCTGTGTGGTGACGCTGAAGGTCTGCAAATAGAGAGAAAGGCTTTTTTGTTTGCATCCCCGGACGAACCAGTCGTGCAACTTCTGGGGATCTTCGCTGGGAAGTTGTACATGTTGGTCTTTGGCCAATTCCAGGATGGTCTGGATCCTGAGTCCACCGTCAAGATGATCATGCAGTTCCACTTTGGGAACTTGCTGGATGATTTCCTTGGTTACCATGCACCTATCATACAGCATCTTTGCACGATGACGCAAATCCTAAAGCAGACAAACAATGACAGTGGCATGCAAAAAGGGTTAAAACACGGCTTGACCCTGTACAAAATGCAGAAAACTTGAAATACTGCATATAACTAAGTATAAATCAAACAATGAGTAAGGAGATATTCTGCCATGGCTAAACGTGAGGAAGCCCTGAATAGGAAGTTGCTTGCTGCTGCTGTATCTGCTACCAAGGTCAAGGAGATCAAGAGTCTTTTGGACCAAGGGGCTGACATCCATACCCAGAATGAGTGGGGCCTTACTCCCATTATGCTAGCTGCCCAGTACAACCCCTCGGTGAATGTGATGAAGGCCTTGCTTGAGGCGGGTGCTGATATCCAGGAAGCAGAACCGAAGTATCGCTCCAATGCATTGCATCTTGCTGCCAACAAGAGCACAAGCCCCAAGATCATTGAGGAACTGCTGGAGGCTGGTGCTGATCTGAATGCCCGCAACTACTTGGGGGAAACAGCCCTGATCATGGCCGTGAACACCAATCCCGAGACCCGTGTCATCTCTGCCTTGCTGAAGGCGGGTGCTGATATCAATGCACGTGACTATCAGGGCCACTCGGTGCTCGAGTATGCCAAGGCTGCCAAGCGGACCTACATTGTCAACCAGCTGAAGAAGATGGGTGCCAACTGAGCAGAAAAGTAAATGACTGATACAAAACAGCAGGTTCCTTTGCCAAAGCAAGGGAACCTGTTCTTCATCATGTGGCTGATCTTCGTCAATATCTCAGCTTTCAGGAGAAATACTGCTTGGTGTACTCCATCCAGAAGGCCTGGTCCTGGGGTGGCTTGAAGTACTGCCCATACTCCTTGAGTACCTTCTCTCCCATTCTCCTGAGCCCTCCGTTGAGGTGCTTGCCAAGAATCAGGTCAATGGACTCCGTTCTTCCGGCCTTGATCTCCTCAAGCAGTTCCAAGTGGTTTCCCACAATCTGCTCATACTTTTGGGTAGCGACGAAATCGAGCATACGGAAGCGGGTGTAATGGATCTCCTGTTGCTGGATCAGGTTCCAGATGCCGCTGCATTTGCAGGCAGCAAACCAGAAGGCATGCATCTCGCTGTCCAGGGAGTAGAACTCATTGATGTTCACATCGTTTTGGCTGATGTAGATCTGTTGTTTGCGGATGTTGTGTTCCAACTCCTCCAAAAGAAAGGCATCCGGCTTGCTGTTGATGAAATCCACGAGGATCTGGCCTTCGACTTTTGTCCGCATATGGATCATCTGGTGAATGTAATCGAGGTCGAGGAGACTGGCATAGACGCCTTTGTAGGGAAGGATGTCCACCAAGCCCAAGTCTGCAAGACGTTGGAAAGCTGCACGTACCGGAGGCCTGGATGAACCGAAACGTTCACATACGGCGCTTTCCAGAATCTGCTCTCCCGGTTTGATCGTGAGGTCGAGCAGTTCATGCTTGAGGCTTGAGAAGATATCAAGATTGGTTCCATTCTGGGCTGTTTCTGGCATCTATCGGGTCCTTATCGTCAAAGTCTGCATGCAATAAGTATAGCAAACCATTAGGTATTCTGAAATGATAATTTCGAAGGGTTGACCCAAAGAGTGGAAAATACTCTTTGGGTCAAATTGATGATTACGGCTGCTTGCCGATGTAGGCGAGGATGCCCCCGTCCACATACAGCACATGCCCGTTGACGAAGTCGCTTGCCTTGGAGGCGAGGAAGAGAGCAGGACCCTCAAGGTCCTCGGTGTTCCCCCAGCGCTCGGCAGGCGTCTTGGCCACGATGAACGAGTCGAACGGGTGGCGGCTCCCGTCGGCCTGCCGCTCGCGCAGCGGGGCCGTCTGCGGCGTCGCTATGTACCCAGGCCCGATCCCGTTGCACTGGATGTTGTACTTGCCGTACTCGCTGGCGATGTTGCGCGTCAGCATCTTCAGCCCGCCCTTGGCGGCGGCGTACGCGCTCACCGTCTCGCGCCCAAGCTCGCTCATCATCGAGCAGATGTTGATGATCTTCCCGCTTTGCCTCTCCATCATCGACGGCAGCACCGCCTTGGATACGATGAACGGCGCAGTCAGGTCGATGTCGATCACCTTGCGCCAGTCAGAGGCAGCCATCTCGTGCATCGGGATGCGCCTGATGATCCCGGCGTTGTTCACCAGGATGTCCACAGGACCCAGGTCCTTTCCGATCTTGGCGACCGTCTCCTGCACCGCGGCCTCGTCGGTCACGTCGCACACGTAGCCCTTCGCCTCGATGCCCGCCTCCCGGTACGCCTCAAGCCCCTTCTCCACCAGCTCCCCGCTGATGTCGTTGAACGCTATCCTCGCTCCGGCAGCCGCATACGCACTCGCGATCGCAAACCCGATCCCGTAGCTCGCACCGGTCACCCATGCTACCTTGCCTTCCAATGAGAACATCTCTTGCTTCATTTGGACTCCTGCTCAGCACGATACGGATTGATCGCCTGTTCCTTCATCGTCTTGAGTGCTGCACCCAGATGGTACATGTCATTGCCCAGGATGAGCATCGTGATTCCCTTCCTGATGGCTGCCTCAATCGATTCCTTGGTGGCAGGGACCACCGGGCACATCACCTGGATGCCACGTTTTGCACATCCTTCGGCCAGCTTCGCATAGGCATCGGCCACCCGGGTATCTTCGGTTGCATACCCGACCTTGGCTCCGATGGAGAGTGAGTAGTCGATGGGTCCGAAGTTGACTGCATCCACACCCGGTACATCCAGGATCTCGTCGATATTGTCGGTGAACTCGAAGTCCTCATCCATGGGGATGACAAGTGTATCCTCGTTGCTTTTCTGCGTGTACTCGTTCCAGGAGAATCCAGGGCCACCGAAGTTGGCACTGCGTACACAGGATTCGCCACCCCGTCTGCCCATCGGGGGAAATTTTGCTCCCTTGATGATCTCATGCACATCCTCGGCGGTGCGGGTATGGGGAACAACAACCCCTTCTGCACCCATTTCCAGGACCTTGCGAATCTCCACCTCATCGGTACTGGTTACCCGTACCACCGAGGGGATACCGGCAAGCTTTGCTGCCATGATGAGCTTTTCCATGTTGTTCGGGCCGTCAAGGGTGCAATGTTCCAAATCAAGATAGACAAAGTCATATCCATAATTTCCGATGGTTTCCACAGCACAGGCTGCTCCGGTAAAACAGGTGATGCCGAATACCGGACCTTTTTTCATACGTTCGCGAAGTGTCATAGTGACTCCTTTTCCTGACAAGCAGGATAGTTGACCGTGTTATAAGAGTGAGGGGAGCAAGAGACTTACCGATGGCACAAACGTGACCAACAGCAGTACCAGTACGTTGCAGCAGAGGAAAGGCAACGAGTCCTTGAAAATCTCCAGGATGGAGAGCCCGCTTATCTTCGAGCCTACATTCAGGCACATCCCTACAGGAGGGGTGACCAATCCTATCGCAAGCCCGACGATTAGGATGATTCCGAACTGCAGTTCCTCCATGCCCAGGGTGCGCATCACCGGAAGCAGGATCGGGGCAATGAGCAGGATGCAGGGAACAACATCAAGAAAGGTTCCCAAGAAGAGGATGAGCAGATCCAACAACAGCAAAATGAGCCAGAACGGTATGTTCGAACCCAAGAGGAAGGAAGCAATTGCACTGGGAACCTGTTCGATGGCAAGCACCCAGGTGAAGATCATGGTGAAACCGCCGATGATCATGATCGAGGACGTCATGACGGCAGTCTTCTTCAGTGATTGGATCACTGCCTTGACCTTGAGTTCCTTGTAGACGAAGAAACCCAAAAGGACTGCATAGAGCAAGGCTATTCCTGCACTCTCACTGGCGGTGGCGATGCCGGCTGAGACAGAGATGATGATCAGAAGCGGCATGAATACCGCCAATGACCCGTCTTTTGCAATCGCCAGTGTTTCCTTCAGGGGGAGATTTCCCTTTTCCTGGGGATAGTGTCGTTTCTTTGAGATGGTATAGGTGTAGATGAGCTGGGTGCCTCCCACCAGGATACCGGGGATGACTCCTGCAAGGAAGAGCTTTCCTACACTTGCACCGCTGACCATGGAGTACATGAGCATCGGGATGCTGGGGGGAATGATCATTCCCATGGTTGAGGAAGCCACGGTGACCCCGGTGGCAAACTCCTTCGAATACCCTTTCTTGATCATATCGGGGATGAGGATGCTTCCGATGGCAGAGGTATCGGCAACCGAGGAGCCGGTGATGCCACCGAAGATCATGGAGGCAACAATGTTCACCTCCGCCAAGCCACCCTTGAAAGGACGTACGAGCAGCAGTGCGAAGTTGATCAGGCGCTTGGTCAGCCCGCTGTGGTTCATGAGCTCGCCGGTGATCATGAAGAGGGGCATGGCGATGATGATGAAGCTGTTTGTTCCACTCCAGATGCGCTGGGGCAGCGACATGAGAAAGGAGGGTTGGGTCAGCAGCATGTAGACAATGCCTGAACTGCCGATTGCATAGGCTATGGGGACTCCGAAGACCAGAAGGCCCAGGAGAACGGAAAACATGATGGTAAGACTCATTCTGTGCACTCCTCAAGGAGATCTGCGTCGCTGAAATATCCTGTCACTGCTTCCTCGATGGGCAGGAAGACGCCAAGGATGTTGATCAGGGCATAGAATATGGAGATGACCGACGAAATGGGGACAATGGCGTAGAAGTATCCGAAGGGGATACCCGATGACGGGGAGAGCGTGGAGCCGACACTGGCAATCCATCTGCTGCTGTAGATGGCCAGAAATACCGAGACGACTATGATCACCAGCTGGATGCCGATGGTGCACACGGTGCGCACTTTCTTGGGAAACGAATCGATGAGCACGGTGATGGCGATGTGCTGCTTCTCACGGATGCAGATGGCAGCCCCAAGGAAGTTGATGAATACGAAGAGCATGGTGAGAAATTCCTCAAACCACCCATAGGAGAGGCTGAAGAAATACCGGAGGAATACTGCAAGGATCACTCCGCCTGCCAGCAAGCCTACCAAGAGGATGCTGATGACCGAGAGGACCTTGTCAATTTTTTTGATGCATGAGTTCATGGATACCTCGTTGTACACGAGTCCGGAAACCCGAGAGTTTCCGGACTGGCATTCAATCGTTGCTATTTGCCTTGTGCAACACTGCGCACGGCTTCAAGTTCTTCCCTGGTGAAGGTTCCTTTCTCAATGAAGTAGTCATAGACGGGGGCACAGGCTTCCATGAAGGCCTTCTTCTCTTCAGAAGAGAGGGTGTAGATCTGCACTCCGCTGTCCTTGATCATCTGGTAGTACTTGTCGTTCATCTCCGAGCGGAGGCGGTTCTGTTCCTCGGCAAAGATCCAGGCACCGTCCTGCACGATGGTTGCAAGCTCAGAAGGGAGGTTGTTGAAGAACTGCAGGTTCATGTTCATGACTTCAGGATGGAACTGGTAGTCGATGTAGGTCATGTACTTCTGCACTTCGTAGAACTTCATGTCCCCGATGTTGGCAAGCGGGTTCTCCTGTCCATCGGCAACACCGGTTTTCAGGGCCATGTATACATCGGCATAGGGAATGGAAACGGTGTTTGCTCCCAAAGCCTGCATGCACTTGATGATGGATTCCATACCGGGGGTCCTGATCTTCAGGCCTTTCATATCTTCCGGAGTCTTGACTACGCGCTTGTTGTTGGTGATCTGGCGTGAGCCACCATCACCGATGCACAGCAGCTTGAGATTGTTCTTCTCGGCATCCTTGCGGATTGCATCACCGACATCACTCTTTGCAACACGCATCAGTGCTTCCTGGTTTTCAAAGAAGAACGGCATGAGGATGAGGTTCAGTTTCTCGGTCTGCGGATCGAAAGGTCCGCCTACGTAAGCCTCAATGTTTCCCATCTTCACAGATTCGAGCATCTCAGCTTCTTTCCCGAGTACGCCGGCAGGGAAGAGCTCGACAACAAGCTGTCCCTCGGACTTTTCTTCCAGGTACTTCTCGAATGCTTCGAGAGCCTTGTGACGGGGACTTTCCGTGGTGAATTCGTGACCGACCTTGATGGTGTACACGGTTTTGGCAGCTTTGGCCTCAACGGTTGCGGCAGGTGCAGCTGCTTCTTCTTTCTTGGAGCAGCCTGTCAGAACGGTGAGCGCAATCAACAGGGCAATGAGCAGTTTTTTCATGATTCCTCTCCTACACTTCCTGATATTCAGGATTTTTGTGATATGTGGCTCCACAAGTACAATTATGTAACTAAAGCACTATTTAGATTTCATAATTAAAAAGTGAAATCACATTTGATAAATGAATACTAAAATGGAATTCAGAATCTGTAAAGAGAAATCTTTATCTATTTGCAGAATGCAAGGGAGAACCAAAAGGGACTGGTGATTGTTCACATTGGCATAGCGCTCCAAATCCACCCAACTACAACGAAGTACGTAGCTGTTCCAACGCATTCTCATACACTCGTTCGATGGTTTTGGTTATCTGTTGTTCCTATCCTTTCCCTCATCAAGTGTGAGGAGGATGGTGTGATGCCTGGAAAAACGTACAAAGATGGCATAGTTGGTTTGCTGGTGGTTCTCATCGTGTTGCTGACGTCCTGTTTTTCCGGACCTGCTGCCGTACGGGTGGAACTTCCAAAGCCGAAAGAGGCACCGGCTGTGCAAGCTTTCATGCATGCACAGGTGATTCCCATGACCGATCCTGATCTGGTCATTGAGGATGCAGTCGTGATTGTCGAGGGTAAAACGATCGTCTATGTGGGAACCGAGTATGAAAGGATACCGGCGACGGCAAGCCGTATCGATTGTACGGGCATGTGGATAATTCCTGGTTTGGCCGATGCCCACGTCCATCTTCTGTTCAATGCGTTGGATCCACTGCTGTTTCTTGCGAATGGGGTGACCTCGGTCCGCAACATGGCCTCCTTGACCGATTCTGGTCATGATGACGCAAGATTTGCCTTCGCCAATCATCTGAATTTCCGAGATGCGGTTGCCAAAGGGGAAGTGCTCTCACCTTGGGTGTATCAGGCGAGTCCCATCCATGAGGCTGGGACGGGCAAGTACTTTGATGCATCGCTCTACTTGGACACAAGCGGTGGAACGGAAGGCAAGCAGGCCGTTCTTACTGCCCATGAGCAAGGGTTTGACTACTTCAAGATCTACAACAAGCTTTCCGCATCCGCCTTCTTCAGCATCGCAGCTGAAGCCAAGAACGTGGGCCTGCCGGTAGTGGGGCATGTCCCGCATGATGTGCCTGTGGAAACAGTGATCGATGGCTCTCTGATGCATTCAATCGAGCATCTGACCGGTTACCTCAATCCTTTTGGAACGATGAAGGTCAGTGTCGATGCACTCGACTCCATTGCCTTGCGTACTGCTGCAGCAGGAATTTGGAACATCCCCACGTTGGAAGTATGGAAACATGTGGTATCTCCCGAGAAAATCGATGCGATTGATGCCGATCCTTGGACCCGGTATGTGCCCAAGCAGAATCGGGACATCTGGTCCGGCTCCATCAAGTCATTTTCCAAGTTCATACACAACGATGTGGAAGGGTACGCAATCTTGCCTTCCGACCACATGGAGGACTTTGAGATGATCGTTCAGGCTCTCATCAAGGCAAAAGCCCCCATAGCAGCCGGAACAGACAGCGGGACCCTGAATGTGGTCGCCGGCACCTCCCTACACAACGAGTTGGAAGCATTGGTGGAATTGGGAATGACAACTTGGGAGGCTCTTGCTGCAGCGACGATACATGCAGCCGAATGCTTTGGCGAAGCGGATGCATTTGGTTCGGTTCAAGCCGGAATGCGGGCCGACCTGTTGGTCCTCGCACGCAATCCCTTGGAGGACATCTCGCATGTGCGCTCTCTCAATCTCATTGTAGTGCAAGGGGTGCCGTACAGCCAGACAGAGCTTGTGGGCATGCTTGATACGTTGGTTTCTGAAAATTTTCTATAAGGAAGTGTATTGGTTATGGGTAAAGCATTGAAAAACGGTGTGTTGGTTCTGGTTCTTGTGTGCAGCGGAAGTTTCGCATTCGCATCACAACCTGTGGTGGATGCTCCTGCTTCCTCCTTCTCTTTTGTGAGCTACTTGCATGTGGGAGGGGGTGCAGCCTTCATCCAGGATGAGAAACCAGTATTGCTTGATCTCTCGTATGGGTTTGAGCTCTCCCCATGGTTATCTCTTGGAGCGTTCGTCGCTGTCAATCCGTTGTCAGACTTCGCTGATGCCAATCTGGGAGTGTCGATTGCAAATACGGAGGCTGCGTTTGCATTGATGTCGGGTATGGAAGTGCTCTACACCCCAGCTTCCGAGAGGATGATTCACCCCATCGTGCGCCTGGCTGTTGGGGGAATTTCCGTCGGGCATATGGAGGACATTGATGGTACGGAAGGGTATGATGTCGCATCCTCAAGCCGTTCCACCTTTGCATCGCTATCCGCTGGGGTGGAGTTGAACATCACCAGCTGCGTGCGTCTGGCGCTGCGTGGCGGGTGGCGGTTTGCAGGCCATGAGGAAACGATGGGCATCGAGAAGTACGCCCTTAGTGGCCCAGAGGTATCCCTCTCCTTACGGACAGTCTGGAGAACGGACCTCGGCAAGAAGTAGGGCGCCGGGTATTCAGCGGAGAAGGGCCAAGATTTGTTCCTTATGGGGATTCATCAGTGCGTACTCTCGTGCAGAATACCCCTCAGAGCTTTTCAGGTCAGGGCTCGCCCCAGCATCAAGGAGCACCTTCAACACATCCGGATTGGGATTTGCCGCTGCCGCATACATGAGCGGGGTTTGGCCCTTGTCATCCCTGCTGTACACACTTGCCCCATGAGAAAGCAGATGAAGGATGATGGCCGTGCTGGGATTGTACCAAGCGGCAAAGGCCAAGGGCGTCAGCCCGATGTTCGAGTCGGTGTTGACCATTGCTCCTGCACTAAGCAAGGCCTCGAGTACCTCAAGATCCTGATTGAAGGCACATGCATGCATCAATGCTGTGACACCAGCATTGTTGCGTGCTTCCAGGTTTGTCGTATGATTGAGCAAGAGTTTGATGACATCAGCACCGGATCCGCTGGTAATCGCGTACATCAGGGCTGTCTGTCCCTCATTGTCCGCAAGATTGGGGTTTGCCCCATAGGAGAGCAGGGTGGCTACCGCCTCTGCTTCCGGTCGTTTGTCCAGCAAGTACATCAGGGCGGTCTTCCCGTTCAGGTCCTTCAGGTCTATCGGGGCACCGGCATTGATCAGCATCGTGAGGATCTCGCTGTCGTTGTTGCCGTATGCGGCAAAATGCAGAGCTGTCTGTCCGTAGAGATTTGTCTGCTTGGCAGAGGCCCCTGCTTGCAGCAACAGCTCCACCACGGCCTTGTTTGCCTTGTTGATGCAACTTCTGTGCAGAGCCGATTCGCTTTGGATGGTACGTGCATGCACATCCGCACCCTTGCCCAGAAGATAGGCGGTGACCTTGCTCTCCTTGTTGAATTCAGCGCTGCACATCAAGGGGGTTCTTCCCTCAGAGTCGGTATCGTTGACCGAAAAGCCGTTGTCGATCAGAAGTTGCAGGACTTCAGTATCGCCATTGTTGGTTGCCGCATAGAAGAATGCATTCCAACCATCATCTTCCTCAGGATACAGGCTCCCCGCACTCATGGCTGCTAAGGTGACATCCGTCGGATTGCCGTACGAGGCGGCTCGAAACAAATGTTCAGCAGAGGAGTAGAGAGGGAAGGAGAGAAGCACCAGAAGAACCAGCAGGGCAGTGAGCTTTCTCATGATCAGCCTCCTGAGTGCAGTGTAGGTCCTGTCTTTTGGGTTGCCAAGAGAACAGGGAGGGCAAAAAGAAAACCTTCGCCCGAAGACCAATGTCATTAAGTTAAGAACGGCAAGCTGAATAAGAAAGAAGCTATCAATGAAGAAACCAACGTTTCTGACTTGATAGCTTTCATTTTCAGTTCCGAAGTTATTATTAGGGGCATGATGATCCGAGCCTGCGAACATTTGGAATTGTGCGAGGCATGGGTTTCCGCTAGAATGTAACAAGTCAAGCTGCTCTGTAGATGAACGGGATAAAAGAACGGTGTTCGAGAATTCGGGAAAATGCTCTGTCGTTCCTTACCGGTTGAATGGTCATCGTGAGCTCCTTGACTATTTTCTTGATCGTGATAGTCGGGTCCCTTCCCGAGGCGTACAGTCTCAGTGTCTTGGACAGGTCGGAATAGCTGACCTTGTACAGGAGCTTGCGGTTTTTTATCCTACGGGACAGACTCCTGCCGAAAGCGACCAGTACCGATGTGCAGATGTTGTGGAAGATCATCGAAAGGATTATTTCACCAATGGCTGCAACCTTCTTCCTGGTGTTGCTGAATGACGAACAGTCATCATACTTCAATTGGCGCAAGGTGGTCTCCACGCCCCATCTCAAATGATACAACTCCTTGAGGTCGGCCATCGAGAACTCCGACTGAGGCAGGCTGGTCAGCAGGACCTCATACGAGGTTTCGGAAAGTTGCAGTCTGACGAGCCTGAAAGAATACTCGAAGAAATCGATAATGAGCGGACGGCTCTTCAGGACCTTCCCCAAAGGGTTCCTTGTTGCAGGGATGAACTCGTTGATCACGTTCTGTGGGACATAAATATAGTCAGGATAAATTGCTGGGTTCCTGTGCACGGTAGAGCATCGGGTGTATTTCCTGGTGACAACAGTATCCATCAGACCGTCCTCACCTACCATGTTCCGGTACCTTTGGCTGATGCCTGGGGAGTTGAGGTCTTTTGCCCGGATGCAAAAATGGAACCCCAGAGAGGACACCCACATCATGAGCCTATAGCTCTCGTACCCCCTGTCGCAGGTGATGATGCTCGGCAAGGGACTGGGGCATCCAGCCATCCGCTCGACCATCTGTTCGCAGGCCTGTATCTCATGCATGTCCTTGTGGTCCTGGATGACGTAGTCCAGGAAATACCCATCGGGTACGGCAGTGAGGACATTGAGATGAAGCTGGTTGCAGACCTTTCCGTTCGGATTATTGGTCATGTGCAGCAACGTACCCGCATCATCCTTGTTCGGGTGGATGCTGATGGCGGAACCATCGCAGGCCACCAGCAGATACTTGTTCTTGATCAGCGTGAACGGCACATCAGTATCCTTGAAATGGTCGAACAGGGCCCGATATGCCTGTACGCCCAGCTTGTCACGATGCTGGATGTATGCTGACGCTGAGGGCCTGTCAGGACCGACACCGAAGTAATGCCTCAGGTTCTCCTTCATGCAGCTTCCGGGAGAAAGCAAGCCGAGCTTGACAACATCACTGAAAGATTGACGCCTGAACCGGGTGAAATCGGCTTTGGGATTGCTGAAATGCATCCGGAAATCATCAGGGTCAAGGTCCAATCTGGCGACGGATTTAGCGATTTTGTTTTCTAGATAATTCCTCATGATATAATTGTTTACCTCTATTTAATTATATCATATCTATATTATTTTGATACTATAAAATGTACAAAAAAGAAGGCAACACATAGCCGAAGCCACATATTGCCTTGCTGTTTTGGTCTCACAAGAATGTCATTTTGCTAACTTAATGACATTGGCCCGAAGACGAAGGTTTTTCACTGGATATGTTGCTCTTATGCCTTCTTCCACTCAGTTTCCACCACAGCTTCCTCAAGCTCCTGCTCAAGGCGGGCGATCAGGGCTTTGGTCTCTTCCACCACGGAAGCAAGTTCAAAGCTGAAGGTATCCTCAAGATTCCTTCTGAGCTTCACCTCGACCTTTCCCTCCTTCAGGGAACGGTTGCCCAAGGTGATGCGGATCGGAAGCCCGATCAGGTCGGCATCGGCGAACTTGACGCCGGCAGACTCCTTGCGGTCATCGTAGAGCACCTCGATGCCTGCAGAAGTCAACTGCTTGTAGAGGTTTTCGCCAACCTCGGCATCCTTGACCAAGCTGACCAGATGTACCTGCATCGGGGCAACCGAGATGGGCAGGGAGAGTCCGTTCTCATCGCTGTAGTTCTCTGCAAGACAAGCAAGCAGTCTTCCCACCCCAATACCATAGGAGCCCATGATCACCGGCTTGCGCACCCCGTTCTCATCCTGGTAGCAGCAGTTCATGCTCTCGCTGTAGCGGGTGTTCAGCTGGAAGATGTTTCCCACTTCCACTCCCTTGGAGGAGGAGAGGGGCTTGCCGCACTCAGGGCAGGCATAGCCGGCAGCGGCACTTGCGATATCAGCAACCAAGCCGTTGTAGTCACGCCCGAAATTGGTGTTCAAGAGGTGATATCCTTCCTCGTTGGCTCCGGCAACCAGGTTGTTGCTCTTTGCCACCGAATCGTCAACGATCACCACCACATCCTTGGCGCAGCCGATGGCCGATCCGTAACCGGGGACCATTCCCTTGGCCAGGATCTCCTCCGAGTGAGCAGGACGGAGTGCGTTTGCCCGGGCGGCGTTCTGCAACTTGTTCTCCTCAACATCGAGGTCGCCGCGTACGATGCCGACGATCAGCTTCTCTTCTTCCTCTCCGTTGGTGTCATTGATGAAGGTGCCGACCATGAAGACAGCCTTGGCTGTCTGGCGCTCCTCAATCTTGAGGAAAGCGGCCAACTCCTCGATGGTCTTGCACTCAGGGGTCAGGACCTTCTCCACCGGTTTCATCTCTTCGGTGTAGGAGGTTTTTGCGAAGGCTGCCACCTGGCGGTTTGCGGTATAGCCGCAGGCCGGGCAGGTGATGATCGTATCCTCGCCTATGGAAGAGAGGTACATGTACTCATGGGAAATCTTGCCACCCATCATGCCGCTGTCAGCACCAACGACGATGACCGGAAGTCCTGCACGGCTGAAAATCCTGAAATAGGCTTTGTAGTGTGCGGCATACTGTGCATCCAACCCATCCTGGTCCACATCGAAGGAGTAACTGTCCTTCATCGTGAACTCACGGACACGGATCAGGCCTGCACGGGGCCTGGGATCGTCACGCCACTTGGTCTGGATCTGGTACACGAGCAAGGGAAGGCGCTTATAGCTGTCAATCTCGCCCCTGGCAAGGTCGGTTACCGCTTCCTCATGGGTCATGGCAAGCACCATGTCGCGTCCGACACGGTCCGAGAAGCGGCTCATCTCCTTGTCGATGCTGTAGTAGCGTCCGGTCTCTTTCCAGATGTCGGCGGGGTTTACCAGCGGCATGAGGATTTCCTGGCCACCGATGGCGTTCATCTCCTCGCGGATGATCTGCTCAATCTTCTTGGTTGCATTGAACCCGAAGGGAAGCAGGGAGAAAATGCCAGCTCCCAGTTGGCGGATAAAGCCTGCACGAAGCAGATATTCATACCCCTTGCTGTCAGCCCCATTGGGTGCCTCGCGAAGAGTTTTGGAAAAGAGTCTGGACATCCTCATCTTGATACGTCTCCTTGGTATTCGAACAGAGGCCATTGTACCAAAAGGGGTTTCCCTTCTCAAGGCATTCGGTTTGCTGCGGTGA
Source organism: uncultured Sphaerochaeta sp. (assembly GCF_963667405.1). Classification (NCBI taxonomy): domain Bacteria; kingdom Pseudomonadati; phylum Spirochaetota; class Spirochaetia; order Spirochaetales; family Sphaerochaetaceae; genus Sphaerochaeta; species uncultured Sphaerochaeta sp. The sequence goes on from NZ_OY763408.1 coordinate 3,065,301, forward strand.
GGTTTGTTGCGTTTTGTTGGGCTGTGATGGCCAGTTCCATGGCAAGGAGGGTATGTTCCTGGGTGATGGCATGCTCGGTTCCCTGGATGCAATCGAGAATCATGGCACCGAAGAACGGGAAGCCCAGCTTCCCGAACGCCTCGATATGGTGTTCTCCCTGCGCATCAACGAAATACACGTGGTCTCCCTGCCTTGACCCTGCCACATCAAGATACTTTCTGATTTCCACCGAAGCCTTGGTACCGACAATGAACATCCTTCCATCGCCCCAAGCGCCCATTCCGTCCGGAGTGAACCAGTCGACACGGAAATAACAGGTTGCACCTTTTTCTCCCACCAGAACACACTGCCCGTAGTCCTGGAACCCAGGATGGTCGGGATTGTGGTAGTTGGCAATGCTGCTGTGCAGAACCTTTGCACTGCGGCTGTTGGTGTAGGTCAGGAACTGTTCCAGCTGGTGGCTGCCGATATCCACCAGGATGCCACCGTTCTCCTCTGGATTGAAGAACCACGAAGGTCTTGAGGCTTTGTTGAGACGGTGGGGAGCAAGGATGGTTACCGAAAGCACATCTCCCAATGCCCCCTCCTCAATCAGTTTCTGGGCGTAGAGGGCCCCTTCCACATGGATCCGTTCCCCAAAGTAGATGAAGTAGCGCTTGCCTGTTCTTTTGCAAGCTTCTGCTGCCTTCTGTGTCTCGGGTATGCTCAGCATGCCTGGCTTGTCGCAGAAGTAGTGCTTGCCACTCTCCAGTACAGCCAGTCCCAGTTCACATCTATGCGATGGCTTGATGGCGCTCGCCACCAAAGCGATGGTTTCATCTGCAAGAATGTGAGCGATGGATGGTGCAACGCGTACCTGCGGATAGGAGTGGAGAAATGCATCGACCTTGCCCGGGTCTTCATCGTAGACCCAAGCAAGCTCAGCTCCTGCTTCCAACAGGCCATTGGTCATCGCATAGATGTGCCCATGATCGAGGCCGATCACGGCAAACCGAAACTCACCTGCCCGTACCACCCGCTCAGCCTGCTTGGCCGAGCGGGGAGCGTAATTCATACCATCCATTTTTTGCACAGGAATCACTCCACAAAGAATCTGCTGTTGCTTCCTGCTGAGGCGTAGGCGGCATAGAGGACCTTCATCGTCTCATAGGCGAGAGGGAAACCGGATTCCGGCTCCTTGCCTGTATCGACACACCGAAGGAAGTCCTCAAGCTCGCCCACATATCCGCGCATCTCTTCCTCACACAGGAAGACATGCTGCCACCCGGTCTTGGTTTCCACCTTTTCCGTCATATAGACATCTGTCAGCTTGGAAGCATCCGTATGATAGCACAGAAAGGCATCATTGGGAGCAATTCTTCCCTCATAGCAGGCATTGGAGGTGTAGGCTTCTATCTTGTTGCGTACGCCTCCAACAATCATATCCCCGCTGCTGATCACTGCCTTCGTTCCATCGGAGAAGGTCAGGATTGCTTCCGACCAGTCCTCGACATCGACAGGATTGGAAAGGATGGATCCACGTTCATCAGAAGGGAGCCCAACGGTAACCTGCGAGGCATCGCACAGCACCGAGGTGACGCGGATCTCCTCCCTTCGTCGTTTTGCCTCCACTTGCTTCAAGTACAGCAATGCACTGAGAGGGTGGCATCCTTGGCGGATCAGGCAACCGCCCCCGTTTGCCGACCAGAGGGCTGCATGCGGTGCGTGACTGCCACTGTGGGCTTCCTCTCCCTTGAGCAGGAGAAACTTTTCGCCAGTAGCCTCAATCATCTGTCGGATCTTCACCACAGAAGGGGCATAGATATAGTTCTCGGCATAAAAGAGCTTCTCTTTTCGTCCTGCAAGAAATTGTTTCAATGCTTCCAATTCAGAGCAGACTGCCTCATACATTACCTTCCTGTCGTCATTTCCGCTTCCGAAATACCCATTGAGGGGTTTCTCGCAGATGACATGCTTGCCGCTCTCCATCGCCTGCTTCACCAGGGGGATGTGGGCGCTGGGAGGAACAATGATGTCCACGATATCCACCTGGGGGTCGGAAAGCAGTTCCTCTACGCTGCCAAACACCTTTTCAAATCCATTGGCCTGGACGAAGTGCTGGGTCTGATGCAGATCCGCCGAGCATGCGCCGTACATCCTGGCTTCAAAGCCGGGTATTCGCTTATAAGCTTCTACGTGGAGCTGTGCAGCAAATCCACATCCGATGAATCCAATGTTGAACCGTTTCATGAGCGTACCTTCTTCAATTTTGTGAAAAGCCCAAGCTGGGCGAGAATCATGCCGATGATGATGACCAGGAAAAAGATGCAGATCGGTCTCTGCAAAAGCGGGAGGAACGAACCGTCCGACAAGCGCAGTCCCCTGCGCAGGTTGGAATCGGTCATGGGACCGAGTATGACCCCAAGCAGGAAGGGGGCGGCAGGAAAATTGGTTGCCGAGAGGGCAAGCCCTATCAGGCCGAAAACGAACATCACCTTGATGTCAAAGAGGTTGTAGTTGATCAGATAGGAACCGATGACACACAAGAGGAAGATGATGGGCATCAGCAGCTTTTTCTTGATCCCCAGGATGCGTACCGTCCCACGGCTGATGAGCAAGGAGAGGAACCACATGATGAACGAAGCTGCGATGAGATAGATGCTGACGCTGTAGACAAAGCCTGGGGATTCGGTCATGAGCAGGGGACCCGGGCGGTATCCGTGCATCAGGAATGCGGCAAGCAGAACTGCTGCAGGTGCTGACCCGGGCACTGCAAGACTGAGAACCGGGATGAGCGCTCCGCCGATGCAGGCATTGTTTCCGGTTTCCGCCGAAATGATGCCCAACTCATTGCCTTTCCCAAAGCTTTCGGGATCTTTGCTTCGGCTCTTGCTCGCCCAGTAGGAGAGCCAGCCACCCGTATCCTCACCGACACCAGGGATGATACCGACCATGACACCGATCATGCTGGAACGGATGACTGCCACCCAGTTTCTTGCCACCGAAGCAAAACCCTGTCTTGGTTGGAATTTCGACACCTTAATGGGTGATCCTTCCCCTTCCTTCTTGAAGGAGCGCACAATCTCGGGAAAGCCAAACAAGCCGATCATGACAGGAATCAGCTGGATATTGGACATGAGATTTACGTTGCCGAAACTGAAACGGGCAAAGGTATCCACGGTATCCAAGCCAACCATTGCGACCAGGAGTCCCAGAATGCCGCTGATCCATCCCTTCAGGGCATTTCCCTTGGCGGTAAGTGCGCCGCAGATCATGATGCCGAAGATGGAGAGGAGGAAGAACTCCCAGCTGGCGAACTTGAGCGCCATGCTGGTGAGAAACGGGGTAAGGGTTAGGACAAACACCACACTGAGCAGGGTTCCCAGCATGCTGGAAGTGGTTGCAATGAAGATTGCATGTCCGCCATCCCCACGCTTTGCCATGGGAAACCCATCCAAGGCGGTGGCGGCGCTGGCCGGAGTGCCGGGGATGTTGAGCAGGATTGCCGATTGGCAACCACCGGAGATGGAGCCTACATAGACACCCAAGAGGGAGATGAGCGCCGTCTGGGTGGGAAAGTTGTAGGTGAGGCCGGTCAGCAGAGCGATGGCCATGGTTGCGCTGAGTCCGGGGAGCATACCCATGACGAGCCCGGATCCGACCGACAAGGCCAGTACTAAAAGATTAAGCGGGGTAAGCACGGTCAACAGTGCTTCCAACAGATAGGTAGCGATCATACGTGGCCTCCGTTAGGGAAGTGAGACATTGAAGCCATACTGGAAGAGCAAAATCACCAATCCAACGGCTGCAATCGAGATGATGATGCTTTTCACGATGGTTGAGGCGCGAAGGAAGAGCATCAGGGCGATAAGGAAGATGACTGAGGCCAGATAGTAGGGCAGAAGCCCGATGAGCAGAAAGGCATAGACGGCCATAATGGCCATGCCTCCCACCATCATGCGGATATCCGTATCTTTCACGGAATGTCCGAACCATCCAGCCAGAAGGGCGAACCTCTCTCTGATGCTGCTTCCCTTCACACTTTGGGAAAAGAGCACAAGGCTCAGGATGAGGAGCAGTGATCCGAGAATGATGGGAAGAAGAGCTGGGGAGATGGAAAGGTTGGTAATTCCAAACGGTGGTTGCGCTGCCTTCAGATACATTCTGATGCCTTCGACCGTTGCGTAGATGCCCACCAGTGAGAGCACCAGGGAGATGGTGAAATCCTTTTGCTTGGTATCCATGTTGAGATCCTGAAATGGGGTAGGGATGAAGCGTACCAGAGCGGTTGCCCACCCTGGTACGCATACAAAATCAGCGCTTGAAACCGAACTTGGCCGGATCGATGGCCACAGCACCTGCATCATACATCAGATAGCTTGCCTTGCTGGCGAAGGTATCGAGGTACTTCTGGGAATCTGCACGTCCCATCGGCATGACAGTGAAACTCTTGACTGCTGCAAAGTCGAGGAAGGCCTTGTCTTTGGTTGCAAAGGCAAATGCTTCATCAAGCTTGGCAAGACTCTCTTCACTCAAGCCGTTGGGGAGCAGGATACCGGTCACCTCGCCCATCGGCACGAATGTGCCGGCAGTAGGATAGGAGTGGAGAATTGACTTCACCACAACGCCGGGAGCAAGCTCAATGTCGGTGTCGGACAGGGTTGCAAGGCACTTCACATCACCACTGATGATGAGGTCTTTGTACTCAGCGAGCAGCTGGGGACAGAAGTCAACTTCACCGGAGAGGGTGGCAGTGAGGGCAGGACCACCACCGGCATAGGTGATATGCTTGTAGGGAGCCCCTGCAATGGCCTTGATGACTTCAGCACCGAAGTGACCGCCGCTTCCGATGCCTGCAGTTCCTGCCGTGATCTTGCCGGGATTGGCCTTGATCGCTGCAATCAGGTCCTCGATCGTGTTGTACGGGGAGTTTTTCGGAACGATGATTGCATTGGGAGCAAACGTGGCGATCCAGATGTCCCATTCACGATAGGTCTTCTCGGTATAGCCATTGATGGGCATGGTGGTGAATGCCAGCATACCATTGGCGAGCATGGTGTATCCATCCACCTTTGCATTCTGCACATTCAAGGAACCGGCACTTCCGCCAGCTCCGGGGGTGTTCACCACGTTGATGGTCGTTCCCAGCTTCTGTCCCATGGCATTCGCCAGAGCGCGGGCAGTAAGGTCTGTAGTACCACCAGCACCATACGGAACAGTCAAGTTGATGGCTTTGGTGGGATAGGTTTCTTCTGCTGCTCCTTGAGCAAAGCAGAAACCGACTGCGAGCAGGAGCACTATGCAAACAGCAAGTGTCTTTCTCATTTTATTCTCCTCCTAACGTATATCTCGTACAGAACTTCCCTCAATCAGGGTGCAGTCCTGTATGATATGTTGAAATGGGACTTCGTCTTCCTGCTGGATTTGGGAAAGCAGCAAGTTTGCCGCTTTTCGTCCCAGCTCGATGTCGTTCATATCGACATGGGTGAAGTCATTCTTTCCTGCCATGATCCACTCCGGGCTGCCGATGATCATCACAGAAAGTTCTTCGGGAATGGAGATTCCCCGCTGGGAGAGGCATTTGACTCCCCCCAGTGCCTGGATGTTGAATCCATAGAAGATGGCGGTCACGTCCGGATGTTTCTCCAAGACCTCTGAAGTAAGCCGGCATCCCTCCTCAGCAGAGAAACCACCCTCGGCAACAACCAAGCTGTCGTGTGCTATGCCATATGAATCCGCAGCATCAAAGAAAGCTCTCTTTCTGGCTTCCAAGTCCTGAATGCCACTCTCCCACCCGATATAGGCGACCTTCCTGTGTCCTTTGGAGAAGAGGTAGTGTGCACCCACAAAACCACAGCCGTAGTTGTTCGTGGCCACCCAGAAAAAGTCTTTGACCCCGGGAAGAGGTCGGTCGACCACCACCATCTTCATCCCGACTTTCCGCAGCAACTTGGTGTTCTCCGTTCCCATGCGTGTCGGGGTGAGGATGATGCCATCCACCCGTTGCTGGATCATCCTGTTGAGGATGGCTTTCTCTCGTTCCGGTTTGTCGAAGGTATTGCAGATGATCAGGTCGTACCCGTGCTTGACGAAGACCTCTTCACTGGCCACCACGATACGGGTGAAGAACTGGTTTTCGAACTGGGGTATCAGGATTGCTATCAGTTTCCGGCTTTTCCCTTTCAGGGATGAGGCCCCGATGCTCTTCACATACTCGAGTTGTTTTGCAGCTTCAAGCACCTTGCGCCGAGTCTCGTCACTGATGTATCGGCCTTCTTTCTCGTTGAGGACGTAGGATACGGTGGCAGCGGTTGTACCGGCTAGTTTGGCAACATCCTTAAGGGTTGCATAGCGTTTCATCGGTGTCCTCCTTTTGATAGGCAATCGTTTGCTTGTTGCAATAAACTGGTAAGCAATCGTTTGCCTATACAGGATTGCATGGCTTTTTCAGGCTGTCAACAGGAATCGTTGCAAATGTATCGATTGGTTTTCCCTTCTTCAGGCATCGCTTGCATGCTATACTCGCCCCATGGATATGAAGCAATTTGAACACGAGCGGCACTTGGTTGCCGCTTTCATGACCCGCTTGTACGATCGGCAGCTGACCACCGCAAGCGGAGGAAATATCAGCCTGAGAATCAACAAGGATCTCTTCTGCATCACCCCATCCGCCTTGGACAAGGGCTTGCTCAGAACAGAGGATATCGCAGTGGTGACCTTGGAGGGGAAGAACCTCACCCCTCATCTGCGCCTGAGCATAGAGACGGAGATGCATCGGCTCATTCTCCTTGCCCGACCTGATTGCTCAGCCGTTGTGCATGCACACCCCACTACGGTGTCGGCCTTCAGTGCGGTCACCAAGGAGGGCCGTTGTGGCATCAACACCCATCTGATCGCAGAGTCGTACTACATTCTTGAGGACCCGGTGATGGTCGACTACCGCTTGATGGGTACCGTCAACCTTGCCGAACAGGCGGCCGTCCAGGCAGTCGATCACGATGTGCTGGTGCTTGAGAATCATGGGGCCGTCACCCTTGGCCGTACCTTGCTTGAAGCCTTCGACAAGATTGAGTTGCTCGAACGAGCCGCACAGATGACGGTCATCGCAGAGCAGTTGGGGCGGAGCGGCTATGAGGTCTCACCGCTCAGTGAGCCAAGGCTCAAGCAGTTGATGCATATGAAAAGCGGGTCCTGAACCATGAAAATCGAACTGGAAACAATCCCTGTCTGGGACGGCCTGAACAGCCACAGCGAGTGCTTCATCTGTGACCTGATGGGTGAGGCGCAAAAGGATGCCATCAATTTCTATCTTGGCAACTCGGTCATGAATCCCGAAACACGGGTGAAGGTGAATGAGCATGGGTTTTGCACCAAGCATTGGCAGATGCTCAGTGCAGCAAACAAAGCCCAGAGTGTCGCCTTGATGAGCGATACCTATCTTGCCGCCACCCGAGCAAAGGCAGAGGGGGCAATCAACGCACTGTTGGGAGCCAAGAACCCGAGACAAGCCAAGAAGGCTGTGCTCGCGTTCTCCGATGTGTTGGAGAAGCGGGAGCAGGGTTGCTTGGTCTGTACGGCGATGGATGAACGGCTCAAGCGCTATCTCTACACCACCTGCTACCTGTGGGGGGACGACCCGTCTTTTCGTGAAGCGCTTGCCGAAGGCAAGGGGTTCTGTCTCCACCACTTCCAATTGCTGCTTGAAACTGCTTCTGAAGCCCTTTCTTCATCCTTGTACGTGGATTTTGTACGTACAATAACCCGGACGGAGGTGGAGAACCTCGATCGGACAGCCAAGGATGTCTACTGGATGACCCAGAAATACAAGTCAGAAAATATGGACAAGAGTTGGAACGGCTGTGAGGATGCCCACAAGCGGGGCGTGGACAAGATGACCGGAAGGCACCGTGTCACTGACCCGGTTCGCTGACTACCTTCTTTCGTTTCTTGCGTTCCTTGATGCCCAGCACCAATTGGCGGACGTCTGAATCGCCTTCCACTTCCCGTTGCTTGAGAAGGGTGGTGGTTCCATCATATCGGTTGAAGTGCAGGTACTCCATACTCTCCTGCTTGGGCCGATAGAGCAGGATGTACTCCTTCTGCGGCAGGAATGCCGCTCCCAATACCAACCTGCACCCCTCTTTCTGTTTCTGGTGGAGCAAGTCTTGCTGGGCTTTGCCCAGATAATCGGTGGAAAACACCAAGCCGAGCAGATTCTTTCCTTTCCGGTCGTGGACAAGCACATCAAGTCCTTGCACAAAAATATCGACCTTCACCTCAGAGGGGAGGGAAAAGAACGTGGGACTTGCACTATCTTCCGAGAGACCAAGCACACGACGAAGGCTGAGCTGCAACTGCCCTGCCAGGCAGTGGGCGTAGCTGATTTTGGCCTTGGGCCAGGTGAGTACCTGCTCATCCTCTGCCACCAAAGCTTTCAGTGCTTCCTCCAACGCCTCAAAGAGCAGGAGGGTGGTATAACGTCCGTTGCTGGCCATGGCGCTTACAGAAAATCGACAGACCAACTCATCCGGCTAACCTGTGAGATGGTCTGGTAGATCGAGCAATAGCGGGTTGCTGTTTCGAATGCCTTGAGGAACTTCTGCTGGTTGTCAGTCCCGCTTGCCTGGACTGTGATGACAACCTCTTCCAAGGTCGTGGGAACCGCATCTCGCTTGGTCCCGTTCACTTCGAAGCTGACATGCTCCCAACTGATGCGCATCTTCACTGCCACTTCCTCGAATGTCTTGAACAGGCATCCACTGAGGGCTCCGAGCAGATAATCGTAGGGAGCGCTTTCCGGGCCAAACTCGAAACTGGATCCCTTGTCGGTACTGAACTGGTAGTGACCAGATACAAAATCGGCTCGTATATGCTTCTTTTCACCCATGCGTTTTCTCCTGACTTTCATCATAGCCCATGGCTGGTGTTTTTTCCAGCATCACCGTCTGGTGTTCAGCTTGGTGCGCTTCTCCTCATACATGGCAGCGTCCAGGTAGGAGAGAAACGCCTTGTCATCGGAAAACCTTGCAGGGTCATAGATGGCGCATCCCATGCTCACTGAAAGCATATAGGGCTTGCTGGGTCCCTTGTTGCCCAAAGCAACCTCAGTTTCTATCCGATCGCACATCGCTTGCACCAAGGTCTCATTGGTGTCGTGCAGCAGTACAGCAAACTCATCCCCGCCATACCGGGTGATGACATCATCAGGACCGGCGACACGCCTGAGGATCCTGGCCATCTCCTGCAGTGCTTGGTCCCCCACATCATGTCCCAGCGTGTCATTGATCTGCTTGAATCCATCAAGGTCCATCAGGATGCATGCAAAGGTCTTCTGGGTGGGAACAGAACGAAGTGCTCGTTGCAGCACCTCATCAAACCACAAGCGGTTGGAGATGCCGGTGAGGTGGTCGATGCCGATCTGTTCCTTTTGGATGTTCAGGGCGGCGGCAACCAGGAAGACGGTGGTCACCGGCCAGATGAGGACCAAGCCATAGAAAAGTGACTGGAGCAAGCCTCCGATGAAGCCGATGAAAGGAAAAAAGACCAGAGTCCAGTAAATTCTGGGCTTCCCTCGTCTTGAACTGCCAAACAAGGGAAGAAGCGCGCTGAGCAATAGAAGCAACTGTATGCCGGAAAACAACATAAAGAGTGAGCCGCGCCTATACACATTCTGTGCATCCAGGGTGAAGAACCAGCCGGTGAAGGGGGATGCAAGGGAAAGGAAAGCAATTGCCAGTACCAAGACGGTGAGAGGGATTTGCCAACGCCTCAGCCGTTTCGGATCCTCATGCAAGAGCAAGTCAGCATAGAGAATGTAACAGGTAGTGGGCAACGTATGAAAGGCGTAGTAGATCGTGTGGTTGACCAGAAGCAAGACGTGGAGGCCCTTGCCCGGAACCCCATCAAGCATCCAAGCGAGCAGGTCGGTCAGCAATATGACGGCAGTACTGAAAATAAACCAATGGTAGATGTACAGCACCCGTGAATTTCCCAAGTTCCCAAGCAATGCTTTTTTGGATGTTGCCGCATAGGCAAATCCAAGCAACAAGAGGCAGATGGTGAGTATCTGTATGCGAAGCAGGGTTTCCATTATGGTGCGAACTCATTCCTTATGGCATGAAGGATAGCATAGGTTTCGGAGGAACGGGGAATCATTTCCTCTTGGGATTGACGTGGACCATGCAGTGCTTGACCTGGGGAAAGCTGGTTTCGATGGCATGATGCACCCGCTCGGCTATGGAGTGAGCATCCACCAATGACTGGCTTCCGTCTGCACTGATCTCCACATCCACATAGGCACGGGAGCCAAACTTGCGGGTACGCAAAACATCTACACCTTCCACGCCCTCCTGATCGAGAATGACCTGATTGATCTGCTTCACCATCTCTTCCGGACATGCCTGGTCGACCATCTTGAACACACCGTCCTTGAAGATCTCAATACCGACACGGAAGATGAAAATGGCAATGATGATGGCTGCGATCGAATCGGCGATGGGATAGCCCATCCGGGCGGCGATGATGCCCACAAGACCACCTGTGGTGGCCAGGACATCGCTTTGCGAATCCCAAGCCGAGGCAAGCAGTGCTGAAGAGTCAGTCTTTTTTGCAGCAGAGCGAGTGTAGAGGAACATGATCTCCTTGATGATGATCGAAGCCACGGCGGCAACCACGGCAAGATACCCCGGCATTTGCTGATCCAGATAGCTCTTTCTGATGATACCGGCAATCCCATCCACCAACAGGCCCAGTCCGACCACCATGATGATGCCCGAGAGCAGGATGGCGGCCACGCACTCGAGCCGCTCATGCCCATACGGGTGCTGGTCATCCGAATCCTTGGAAGCCGCGGAGATGCCGATCATGGCGATGACCGAGCTCACCACATCCCCGGCGTTGTTGATGCCATCGTTGAGCAGTGCATTGGAGTGCGCGACAAAACCAATGGAGATCTTGCTGATCGCCAAGGCAATGTTGTTGAATATGTTGATCCGAGAAACCAAGAGTGCCAGATTTTTTGCCATGAGCGGGTCCTTTCCCAAAAGAAGGACACCCAAAGGTAGTGCTCCCTTGGATGTCCCTTCACACTAGAATAGCCCCAACTGTTTGTCAAGAAACGGACAGGACTGTCTCACTCCTTGGGTTTTGGGTAGTTGATGATCAGATGCAGGTCATCAAGCTGCTGCTGGTCGACCTCGGAGGGAGAGTCATCCATCGGGCTGACAGCCGCAGTGTTTTTCGGGAACGCGATGACCTCGTGGATGGAAGTCTGCTCGCTCATGATCATCACCATGCGGTCGACACCCGGTGCGATGCCTCCGTGCGGGGGTGGTGAGAAGCGGAAGGCGTTGAGCAGGAAGCCGAAGCGCTCTTCTGCAGTCTCATCATCGAAGTTGCAGATGCGGAAAATCCGCTTCTGCAATTCCACATCATGGATTCTGATGGAACCTGAGGCAACCTCGTAGCCGTTGAGCACCAGGTCGTACAGATCGCCCTTCACACTGCCCGGGTCGGACTCGAGGGTATCCAGATACTCCACCTGGGGCATGCTGAACATGTGGTGTGCAGCTTCCCAATGGCCTTCGCTCTCGTTGTACTCAAAGAGCGGGAAGTCGATGATCCAGCAGAACTCGAAGCTCTTGCGGATCAGGTTCAGGTCCTTGCCAAGCTTGGAACGAACGGCGCTGAGGCTTGCACAGCACTTCTTCCAGTTCTGGTGAGCCACGAAGAGGATCATGTCGCCTTCGTTGGCACCAACACGGCTGAGCAACTCATCCTCGAGGCCTGCAAAGAACTTGCTCACCCCGCCGGAGAGAGCCTTGTCAGCCCCCACCTTGATCCAGGCAAGCCCTGCGGCGCCGTAGATCTTTGCAGCATCCTCAAGTTCGGTGATGTACTTTCTGGAGAAGTCCACACCCTCGGTTTTTGGGGCGACCACTGCCTTGACGAAACCACCGTTGGCGACAATCTCGCCGAAGGTGGCGAAGCTGCTCTTCTGAGCCAGCTCGTTCAGATCGGTGAGGGGGAGGTCGAAACGCAGATCGGGCTTGTCGCAACCATAGGTGTTCAAAGCCTCAGTGTAGCTGAGCCTGCGGAAGTGAACGGGCAGTTCATAGTCCATGACTTCCTTGAAGACATGGCCGAAGAGCTCTTCCATGAGGGAGAGCACATCGTCACGCTTGACGAAGCTCATCTCCAGGTCAAGCTGGGTGAACTCAAGCTGGCGGTCTCCGCGAGCGTCCTCATCGCGGTAACAGCGTGCGATCTGGAAGTACTTGTCCATTCCGCCGACCATCAGGATCTGCTTGAAGAGCTGGGGGCTCTGGGGAAGGGCATAGAACTTTCCGGGATAGATGCGGCTGGGAACCAGGAAGTCTCGCGCACCCTCGGGGGTGCTCTTGATCATGGTCGGGGTCTCGATCTCATAGAAATCCCGCGAAGCGAGGTACTTGCGGCAGGAGAGGATGAAGTCATGGCGCAGTTTTAAGCGCTTTTGCATCCCCTGGCTGCGCAGGTCAAGATAACGGTACTTCAGCCTAAGGTCCTCGCGGGTCTCTTTCCCATCGTCTATCTGGAACGGAAGCGGAGCGCACTTGCTGAGGATCTCAATCTTCTCAGCCTTGACCTCAATCTCGCCGGTGCTCATTTCCGGATTGACCATGGAGTCGGGTCTGACCCGTACCACACCGGTGACACTGATGCAGTATTCGAGGTGCAACTCTTTTGCGACTGCCTGCAGCTCTTCGCTGGCGTCGTCATCGACCACCACCTGGGTAATCCCATAGCGGTCTCGCAGATTGATGAAATGGAGGGCTCCATGATTTCGGTCACGATGCACCCAACCGTTGAGCACAACAGTCTTGCCGTTGTCAGCCTTGGTCAGGGCACCACAAGTGGTCGTTCGTTGGGAAAATACTTCTTCAGACATACTCAGTCCCCTTTGTAAAGTAATCCAATACTATACGATGGGCACTCAAAAGGCAATTGCCCCTAGCTGCTGAGAGACCGGACCACGACCTGTTTTTTCTGCAGATACCCGATTGCTTCCACTGCTGCGACAGCTGCACTGGTGGTGGTTGTATAGGGTATCTTCAGCCGCATGGCGATGGATCGGATCTCATCATCGCTGGCATGGGCTTGGTATCCCATCGGGGTGTTGATCACCAAGGCAATCTGTCCGTCCTTGAGGTAGTCGGTGACATTCGGCCTGCCTTCATGTACCTTCTGCATCACCTCAACCACCAGACCCTGCTCAAAGAGGAAGGCCGCCGTTCCCTTGGTTGCCGCAATGCTGAACCCAAGTTTGACCAGGTTTTGGACGACCGGCAGGATGGTGGTCCTGTCTTTCTTGTTTACGCTGACGAACACCTTTCCTTTGACCGGAAGGCGGTTTCCTGCACTGATCTGGCTCTTTGCAAACGCCTCCCCGAAGCTTTTCCCCAGCCCGATTGATTCGCCGGTTGAGCGCATCTCCGGTCCCAAGGCAGGGTCGACATTGCTGAAGCGGTCGAAGCTGAAGACAGCTTCCTTCACCGCCCAGCCGGTCTTGCAGGTTCCCATGGTCCTGCTGCCGCGCTGTTTCACCAAGCCCTGGCTAAGCAGGTCTTCTCCCTCCCAGATGCGCACAGCGCATTCAATGAGATCGACATTACTGGTCTTTGAGATGAAAGGTACGGTCCTGCTTGCCCTTGGATTGACCTCGATGAGGTAGAGAAGCCCATCCTTTGCGGCAAACTGGATGTTCATCAAACCCCGTACCCTCAGTTCCAGGGCGAGCTTGTGTGCCCACTCCTGCATCTGCCCAAGGAGTGCCTCGCTGGATTTGTAGGGAGGGAAGACTGCGGCTGAATCCCCGCTGTGGATTCCTGCTGCCTCGATGTGCTGCAGGATGCCTCCGATGTACAGGCTCTCTCCGTCACAGACGGCATCCAGGTCGTACTCGAATGCATCTTCCAGGAACTGGTCCACCAGCACCGGGGCTTCCTTGCTTGCCTCGATATGCCCAAGCTCTGCCAGACCAGCCTCATCATAGACGATGTACATCCCTCTTCCTCCCAGAACGAAGGATGGCCGGATGAGGACCGGAAAGCCCACCTCACGGGCAAGGGGAAGTATCTCCTCGAATGATTCGGCACTGCGGTTTTTGGGTTGGCGGAGGCCAAGCCGTTTCACGAGTGCGGAGAATTTCCCCCGGTCGCCTGCATCCAGAAGGCCAGAGAGAGAGGTTCCCACCAAGGAACACCCGCTTTTGGCCAGGGATGGGGCAAGGTTCAGGGGAGTCTGTCCCCCGAGTTGGACCACCACATCGCGGCTTCCTTCAAGACGAAGTATCTCTTCCACCTCCTCGGCACAGAGGCTTTCCAGATAGAGGCGGTCGCTGATGTTGAAGTCAGTGGAGACGGTCTCCGGATTGCTGTTGATCATGATGGTCTTTCTGCCCAGCTTGCGATAGGCAAGGGAGGCAAGGGTGCAGCAGGTATCGAACTCAAGGCCCTGTCCTATCCTGTTGGGGCCGCTTGCCAGGATGACCACCGCCTCCTTGCCCAGCGGTTTTGCTTCCTGCTTCTCACCGTAGGTGGTGTAGAGGTAGGGGGTGAGGGCGTCGAACTCCCCGCTGCAGGTATCGACATGGTGGCTGACCGGATGCAGCTCGTAGGCGTAGCGCAGGCGGCGGATATCCTCGCTTCCCCGTTTTGTGAGAAACCCAAGGTGTCGGTCGCTGATGCCCGCTTTCTTGGCGGCAAGCAGCGTGTCGTAGTCAAGGTTCGTTCGGATGCGCTGCTCAAGGTGCATCTGCTCCACCAGCAGGTGGAGGAACCAGCGATCGAAGCAGGTGATCTTTTCGATGCTTCCAAGGGCTTGCTCACCCTCTCTGACCAGGGTGGTATACGCCGCAAGGAGGCGCAGGGGATGGGCGCTTCTGAGGAAACGGTCAACATCCTCTTGGGTGTAGAGTCCTGTTTCGATGAGGTCGCAAAGTCCTTCCAGTTTCCTCTCTGATGCCCTGATGCCCTTGTTCAGGGCTTCCAGGGCGGTTCTTCCCAGGGCAAGTGCCTCTCCAACGCTGCGCATCTGTGTTCCCAAGGCAGAGAAGGGAAGCGGGAATTTTTCCAACTCAAAGCGGGGTACCTTTACCGCACAGTAGTCCAGAACCGGTTCGAAGCAGGAGACCGACTGGCCGGTTATCTCATTGACCACCTCATCGAGGGTGTATCCCACCGCCAGCTTTGCCGAACAGCGGGCAATGGGAAAGCCGGTGGCCTTGCTGGCCAGGGCTGAGGAGCGCGAGACGCGGGGGTTCATCTCAATGACCACCATCCGATCGGTTTCCGGGTGGACGGCAAACTGCACGTTGCTTCCCCCGCAGTCGACTCCGACTGCCCTGAGGATGGCGATGGAAGCGGTGCGCATTTTCTGGTAGAGCTTGTCGTCGAGGGTCTGGATGGGTGCGATGGTGATGCTGTCACCAGTATGGACCCCCATGGGATCGATGTTCTCGATGGAGCAGACGATGATGGCGTTATCGCTTTTGTCCCGCATCACTTCCATCTCAAACTCCTTCCACCCGATCAGGGACTCCTCGATCAGGGCTTCGTGGGTGGGACTTGTCTGCAAAGCGTGCTCAAGCAGCAGGGGAAACTCCTCTTCGGTGTTGGCAATCGATCCCCCCATGCCTCCCAAGGTGTAGGAGGGGCGGATGATGCGTGGATAGGGGAAGGAGGCCAGTTTTTGCCTTGCTTCGGCCAGGGAGTGCACAATCTCGCTGTGTGCGCTCTCCAGGCCGAGGGAGTGGACAACCTCCTTGAATGCACCACGGTCCTCAGCCAGCTTGATGGAGGCGATGGACGATCCGATCACCTCAACCCCATACTGCTCCAAGAGTCCTGCCTGATCGAGCTCCAAGGCAAGGTTGAGGCTGCTCTGCCCTCCCATGGTGGTGAGGATTGCATCGGGTCTCTCGCGTTGGAAGATCTGTTCGACATACTCCACCTTCAAGGGGTCGAGATAGATATGGTCGGCAAGGTGCGGGGTGGTCATGACCGTGGCAGGATTGGGATTGAGCAGGATGACTTCGTACCCCTCCTCCTTCAGTGCCTTCACCGCCTGGGTTCCGCTGTAGTCGAACTCACAGGCTTGGCCGATGACAATCGGGCCGCTGCCCACCACCAGGATGCGTTTGATGTCGGTTCTTGCGCTCATGCCTTTGCCTCCTTGGCTTTGTCGATGAAGGTGTCGAAGATCCAGCTGGCATCCTGGGGTCCGGGAGAGGCTTCAGGGTGAAACTGGACACAGCAGATCGGTTTGGTGGTATGGAAGAGTCCCTCGATGGAGTTGTCATTTGCGTTGCGCAGCCAGATCTGTACATCGGAGGGAAGCGAGTTCGGGTCGCTGGCATAGCCATGGTTCTGGCTGGTGACAAAGCAGGCCCCGCTTCTCAGGTCAACCACCGGGTGGTTTCCCCCATGATGCCCGTACTTCAGCTTGAGTGTCCGTCCTCCCAGTGCCCAGGTGATGAGTTGGTGCCCAAGGCAGATGCCGAAGACCGGCAGTATTTCGGCAACTGCCCGTGTCATGGTGATGGCATCCTGCAAGAGCGCCGGATCTCCAGGACCGTTGGAGAGCAGCATTGCATCACAACCGGAAGCAAGGATCTCTTCTGCTGTTGCGGTAGGAGGAAAGAGGGTGACGTTGACATTGCGTCTGTACAGCTCTGCAATGATGGAGCGCTTGATGCCGAAGTCGACCAGTGCAAACCGCAGTTCTCCCTTGGGCATCGGCACCTCTTCAAGCTGAGGGTCGGTGACTACCCTTTGGGTGGCAACTTCCTCGATGAGAGACCGTTCCCCGATATGGGGGAAGGAACGGACTTTCTCCAAAGCTTGTGTATACTCAGCATCCGTGAGTGTTGCAGAGCCTGTTTGGAAAATCAGGCCATTCTGCGACCCCGCATTCCTGAGGTGGATGGTCAGCGAGCGGGTATCCAAGCCTGTGATCCCCACCGTTTTATGGGTTCTCAGATAGCTATTCAAAGAGACCCTCTTCCGGGGAAGAGGGCCTTCATATGCTGAGCGCATGATCAATGCACTGCAACTGATCGGTGAGGGGGAGCCCAGCGCCTCATCAAAGGCCGGCTCACACCCATAGTTGCCGATATGCGGGTAGGTCATGACCACCATCTGTCCCCGGTAGGAGGGATCGGTGAGAATCTCCTGATACCCGGTCATGCTGGTGTTGAACACCACTTCCCCGGCAAGGGAGGGCTCGTCAAGGGTGGGAGCATCGGCTCCGAATCCCTGTCCCTGGTACAATGTCCCGTCTTCCAAGAGTAGAAAGCGTGTTTCCATAGGTGCTCCATCCGCTCAAATTGTAGGGATGATAGTCAATATTGCCGATTAATGCAACACTTTCTGTATAAATATACAACAAAAATGGAAATTGTATTTGAGTATGCAACAAAACCATGCGTTTTTGTTGCGATGCTACTTCTTGTGCAAGGAGAAGTTCTCCGGGTTGAATGCGTCTCCTCCGAGCCAAAGATCGATTCTCAGCCCGCTGTCCGAATTGTCCACACTGGCGTGCTTGATCTGCCAACCGATGAGCTTGAGCCGGGCATCCCAAGCCATGTCATGGCCTGCCATCAAGCCATAGTACTCGGCAAGCTCCGGCCTGCTCTGCTTGGGATTGAGGGCCTGATAGATGCGTGCAATCTCCTCCTCGGTCCTCGGCCTGTCGTCAAAGAAACTGATATGTGCGCCATCCGGCTCCTGATGCAGGGAGACCACCAGTCTCAGCGGGTTGCCCTCAAGCAGGAAATTGGTAACCTCTCCGATCAGTCGTCCTAAAAATTCCTTTCGTTTCATCTGGTGAAATCCTCCTTGGGGCGATTGGTCTTGTACCATTGCAGGATGGCGATGAAGAGACTGGCGGTAAGACCGCCGGCAAAGCCGTTGTTGTAGAGATCCAGACCACCGTGCCAACTGGCGGTGACCTCAACCATGATCAAGTGCACCGCCCCTGCCAAGAGGCCTGCGATGATGCCGAACTGTCCGGCAATGGGGGCGAGGGTGGTGCTGAACAGGGCTGCAAGCAAGGGGCCGGGTGCATTCAGGTTCTTGGAAAAGAGCAAGGTGGAGAGTATGACCCCCGCCAGAACGGGAAGGGTGTTCTTCACTGTCTTGCCGAAGCCTCCGAAGGCCATGATGGTGAAAATACCCCCGATGACCGGTCCATTGATGGGACCTCCGACCGCCAGCACATAAGCCCAGTAGAGGAGTCCCAACAGGCCGATGTTTGCCAGTGTTCCCCCAAAGTGGCCGGTGTCGAAGAAGTCATAGGGCAGACGGCCGCTGAGCTTCTGGATGGCGAGAAAGCCCTGCAGGCTCTTCTTCGGTTTCTCTACGACCAAGGCAGCAGCAAGGAGGACAAGGCTGAAAAGAGGCACCAACAGGAAAAGGGGCAGGGAGAATGCGGTACCCCACCCAATGGACAAGCTTTCCATCTTCTTGGTGGCGATCAAGAGATTTGCTGCAAACAAGCCGATGAAGCCGCAACTGAAGCCGACGTTGTAGAGATTGTATCCTTGGTGCAGGGAGAGCATGGAACCGGCAACTGCAGGCAGGATGAACCCTGCCGCCAGTCCGCTGACCAACCCAAGAGGGATGGAGAGGGCCAAGGGGAGTCCCACATGGAACATAAGATGGGTCACCAAGGGGCCGAGTGCGGTTCCGAAGAGGGCGATGAGGCTGTAGGATCCGAAGCTCTTGCGTGCCACTTTGCTGGCGATCCAGACTCCGGCAATGAGGGGGATGCAGTTGAGCAGGGTATTGCCGAAGAAGGCGAAGCCCATCACGGTCAGGATGGCTGAAAGGGTTGGCCCTGAAAGACTGACAGAGGCAAAGAAGACAAGGGTCAGGCAAAGAGCGCCTACCGTTGCCGCATTGAACATGGCGGTTCCCACCCCGTAGCGGGTGAAGTCGTTGATCAGGCGGGCACTCTCGGTTTGCAGGGAGAGTGTATTCGCGATGACCTGGACAGGCCCCTCCAACAGGATGCCGGTCAAGGCGAGGGCGGTGATCAGGAGCGTAGCCAGAGCGTAGAGGATTCGTTCGTTGCGCTGCACAGTGCCTCCCACATTTGAGCAAGGATTGCTATCTGTATGCTAGACGCTACAAAGCGCACGGGCAAGAGGCTTACAGCAAAAAAAAGAAAGGCCACCACGAAGGTGACCTTTCCATCGGATCAATAAACTCAGCGATTGTAGGATACTCCTGCAATGTTTGTGTACTTGATCCCGGTTGCAAGAGACGGATTTGCCTGACCGAGGACCAGGATGCCATCACCTGCACTGTTGCTGATCTCAAGCCTGCGGAACATCGGATAGGACCGGTCTGCAGTGATAATGGCTGCACTTTTCCAAGCACCATTCACGACTGTTTGAGCGCCGGCATACTCAATGCGTTCCGTCTCAAGTGTTCCGTTGGCTGAGTCGATGAAGACGAAGCCGATCCAGTCGCCTGCAGCCGGTTTGGTCTGGCTGCCGTCGCCATTGGTATCATCTTCATAGTCATCCTTGAAACTGGTGAACACAGTGGAGATGTATCCAGGATCATCAAAGGCGTTGAGCTGACCCTTGACAATGACCTGGCTTCCTGGTTCGAACTTGACCGTTGCATACCTGAACGTGAGGGCTGCATTGGAGGGTATGTTCAGGCTGTTTGAGACAAAGACAAGGCCGGGCAACCATTCGCCATCTATGATGGCGTCACTGCCGGCAGGGATGTCCCTGAACTCAAACTTGATGGCCTTGTGTTGCACCGACTCATAATTGGCAATGTCCATGACGGCAGGAATTGCATGAGGACTGTAGGTCTTTCCAATCCATTCCGTATGGTAGATGCCAAGCTGTCTGCTGGTGAAAGCTCCTTGGTCAAGGAAGGTGAGGGCGCTTCCCAGGCTATGGGAGATGGAGCTGAAGAAGAAGTTGGCATAGGCATCCCCGGCAATGGTGACTGCACCATCTCTCCAGGAGCCGTTCACCACTTTCTGGGAACCGGCATAGGAAATGCCAACGGCATTGAACTCTCCGGTTCCCTCGCCTTCAAAGACAAGACCACCCCAATTCCCGGCCTCCGGTTTCCCGTTCGGGCCATCCCCATTGCTGTCCCCGTTCACATTGCTGGCATCGCTGGTGAAGAGAATGGATTCTTCTGCAATGCTGGTATTGGCAACGAGATCACCCCGTATCGTCAGCACGGAGAAAGGCTGGAACTTCAGGATGGTTCCACCCTGAATGGTGAGCTTTGCACCCTTTTCCACCAGGAAATTGTTCATCACATAGGGCATGTAGTCGTTTGCCTTGATGGTGAGCGATTTTCCGCTCTTCAGCTCATTGGCATCAACCTTGATGCCCGAATACTTCATCTTCTGGTAGGAGTTGAGCTCCAAGGTCAATCCAAGCGCTTCAGTGCTTTGTACGATGACCGGCCACTCGGCTGAGCGAAGAATCGAACCTCGGACTGTTGGTTTTGCAGCATCGAAAACCGTAACCGCACTTTTGTCACTGTATGCAATGATGCAACTTTCCAAATTTGGGGTAGCGGTGCCACCGACCATCAGGCCTCCGCTTCTCCAACTCCCCGAAGCAACCCGCTGGGCTCCTGCATAGAGGATTTGGGCTCCGTTGAGGTACCCGGTTCCTTCACCGGTAAAGAGAATGCCGTTCCAGTCGCCGGCCAGAGGCTTGCTGGCGTCCTTGTCCGCATTGGAGTCGTAGCCGCGGTCATCCTTGAGGCTGGTGAAGTAGACACCTCCGCTCATGGCACCCGACACCTCAAGGGTGCCTTCCACGGTCAATCCGGTATACGGATGGAACTTCAGGACGTTGTAGCCATAGATGGTGAGCTTGGCTCCCTTCTCAATGGTGAAGTCGCGGAAGATGTACGGGATCCTGTGAGCCTGCAGCGTCATCTCCGTCCCGCTCTTCAGTACATTGGCATTCACTTCGATGCCCATGCGGGTAATGGTACCAAATCGGTTTCCGCTGAACTCGGCAGGGGCCGCACTCGTGCCATCAAGCAAGATCGGGGTTTCCAGATTCTGGAACGAGGAGTTGGTGATGGTCGGATTGGCACTTCCCATGAGGGTGATGCCAGGTCCTGATCCATTGGCGATCTCACAGTCTGTGATGGTTGGCTTTGCCCCATCCAGGGTAAAGATGGACCCGCTTCTCCACGAGCCGTTGATGATCTGCTGTCCACCGGCACCGAGTATGCGTGAACCTTCCAATGTGCCTGTGCTGCCGGGGTGGAAGACGATGCCAGCCCAAGAGCCGGGCTCTGCTGTCTTGTTTCCGGTGAAGACCACCTCATTGCCTGCTTTCCCCTTGGTTTCAAGGTTGCCTTGCACTTGGATTGAACCACCGTTGCTTACCCTGACGACAGTCCCGGCCTCGATGATGAGGGATTTCCCTGCCGGGATGGTTATTGTTCCATTGATCAGATACGGGCCTTTGTCTTTGGACAGGACACCTTCGATAGTGCCTGACAAGACATTCTTTTCCGCAACTGCGTTGTTGTCCACAAAGGGAGCAAAGACTCGTGCCTTTGGAGCCTCAGGGGCAGTATCGGTGAAGGATATGATGTCCCCATCCTCAAGAGTCGGAAGTTGTTTCAGCTCAATGGGTCCGCCCAGTTTTGCCATGTCTGGCTCCGGTGGGGTAAGGGGAGCCGGAGGAGTGCTGGTATCCACAGGAGTGCTGGTGGGGACTACTTTCTCAAGTTCAGGCATTTTGACAGCCTCGACCGGTGGCACTTCCGCCTTGGTGGGTGGAACATAGGGGGGAGTGAGAGCCTGTGGCTTTTCCACTGCTGCCGCAGCAGGTTTCACCAGCACGGGCTCCACGCTCTTGGGCCCTGTTGCCGTCACCAGCTGGAAGCGTACATTCATGCCGGCGAGGGTTTGGCCGAGCATGCCGATGCCCACCAGATAGGATTTGCCTCCCTCCAGCTGTACGTTGAAGCGGTCGGTCGGTTTGTCAGCGACCACATTCTCTGCAAGTGGATCCTTCTTGTCGGCATCCATGCTGAAGATGCTCATGTAGAGCAGGGTCTGCGGGTGGTCGAGATTGACCAGCTCGTAGTACCCGCTGCGTTCAACGGGTATCATGAGCAGAAGAGGATCGGACAGGCGTACGGTGAACTGTTGTTCAGGGTACGGTATTCTTGCGATTCCCTGGGAATCCGCAACATAGATTGCGGCGGGGATGGGCGTTTCCAAAATCTCAATGAGGGTTTCGCAACCACTCATGACAAGCATTACGGCAAGAAGGAGCACCACAAGCAAGCTGGTCCGTCTTTTCTGCTGCATAGAAGACCTCCGGTTTCTTAGGTAGTCTCATGGTACAACGCTTTTGTAGTGCGACAAAGGGTGAAAACTGTCGGAAACCGGAAAAAAACAGCAATTCTCCCAATAAGAACGCAGGGCTGTTTGAAAAGCCCTGCGTAGATAAGACATTTGCAGTGTCCTAGTAGGTGAGTTCTATGGAGCCACTGACGGTGAAGAGCGTTACGGTTTCCTGTGCAGAACCGGTTTCCAGTTCAACACTCTTTCCTTCCTGGTCACGTTCATTGAAGGTGATGGTTCCGCTGGTGGTGGAAGCTTGCACGTTCAGATTTGCGTTTGCACGCAGATCAAGCTCAAGTTCCCCACTGGTGGAACTTGCGGTAAGCGAACCGCCGGAAATGATTTCAACCTCCGCTTCCACATCGCTGCTGATGCTCTTCAGCTGAACGTCCTTGGCACGGACCTTCTGGATCTCAATATCGCCGCTGACCGTTGCGATCTCCAACTCCTTGTTGCTCGTTGCCCCAGACCCACTGAGCGAGGAGCTGGTGCTGAGGACCTTCAGGCTCTCCTCGGCTTCAAGAGTAAGGAAATCGATCTCCCCGCTGGTACTCCGCAGTTCCACGGTCCGGGCTTTCATCGGGTGCATGATCCTGATATCTCCGCTGATGGTGGAGACATCCAAGCTGTCCAGGCTGGAGGAGGGAAGCTCTATCACCAGGGTTGAGGGGGCGTAGGAGAAGAAACGGAAGAACCAGTTGGTCTTGGGCTTTACTTCCACACTCAGGTTCGAGGTGGTTTTGAGAACGGAAAGCACATCCCGCTCATTGCCCCCGATGGAGACAGTGGCACGCTTGAGCGAATCATCCACCTCAATGACGACATCATTGGCGATGGTCCGCACCTTGAGGGTGTCATTGGCCTTGAACTCAAAGTCCCGGTCGCTGCGTGTTGCCCTGCTGCGTCCCTCCCATCCCTTCGCCAGGGAGAAGGAGAGCGCAAGCAGCACCACCAGTACGATCAGAAATATCTTGTTGGCCTTGGTATCCTTGAGCATATCACTGTCCTTCGCGGAACCTGTCGTCCCAATCCCGTTCCTTGTTGAACATCTCGCTCTCCATCTTCTCCACCTTCTTCTTCAGCCGCTCGTACTCGGCTTTCAGCTCGTCATCGCTCTGGGTGGGTTCCTCATCGCGGTAGATGGTGGATGAGCTCTCATATCCGGGATTCATCGGGATGAGCAGCGCTGCAGCCAGGTAGATCAGGGCACCAGGAAAAATACCGGTGGCCAGAACCACAAGGAAGACAATCAGACGAACCGGGTCGGCGGGCAAATCCCTCCACTCGGCAAGGCCGGTGCAAACCCCGAAAATCTTTCCCCGAGGGGATCTGTACAATCGTTTGGTAGCCATAGCAATCATTCCTTCCATTCCTTATCGTGCATACCTTCGGGCTTCTCCCTCCGGTTGTTCATTATCGTCTCAAGATTCGCCAATCGTTGCTGCAAATCATCGATGCCCTTCTTCAGTTCCGTCCGGTTGGTTCCGCCCTTGAACTCCGAAAAGGAGGCTTCCCAGGCTTCGCCCTTTTTGCCCTTGGGCATCTTCATCTTTGATGAACTGTAGGTGCCCGGGGGGAGTCCCATCTCCATCTCCCGCATTCTCAATGCAGCGTCGATCTTTTTCTTTCGCAGCGAGTAGCGGTGATCAATCGTGGATACGATGATGACGAAGGTGAAGATGACACTCAGAATCCATACTGCTTCCATCACTGACCCCTTCGCTTATAAGCCGGCACGCTTGCGAAGCTCTTCGATCTCGGCATCAATGTCATCCATCTCTTCCAGATCACGGAACTTCTCGTCGAGTGAGGAGGGGCGGCGGTTGAGGTCGTTGTTGGCCTGCATCCGGTCGATCTTCTCTTCCATATCATTGAAGCGGTTGAAGGACGCTCCTTCACTTGCCCTTCTGAGGGTCTCCTGGGCAGCCTGCTCCTCACGGGCACGCTTTGCACGCTCGATCATCATCTGGTACTTCTGCTTCACCGTAGTAAGCTTGTCCTCGATCTGGGTGATCTCGCCCTTTGCGGTCTTGATCAGCTCATCGTAGGTTGCCATCTCTTTCTCAAACTGCTCGAGTGTAGCCTTTGCAGCCTTTCTCTCAAGCAATGCTTCCCTTGCCAGGTCCTCGCGACCCTTGCTGATGGCTAGTTCGGCACGGTTCTGCCAGCGCTGTACGGCGTTGAGCGCTTCCTTGTATGCCCTGTCGGTCTTCGCCCTGCTTGCCATCTTGGCAGCACAGGAACTTTTGAGCTCAATCAGGGTATCTTCCATCTCCTGCATCATCAACTTTATCATCTTCTCAGGATCTTCAGCCTTGTCCAGCAGCGAGTTGATGTTGGCATTGACAATATCCAAGAATCTTGAAAAAACTCCCATACCTTTCTCTCCTTAGGTAGTAGTACCACCTGATGTATCTGTTAATCTAGATGCATGAACCGTGCCAACTCTGGAAAACTGGGAAAAATACCGCTAAGTCACCATTTTGTCGGGGATTGCACCCCATCCTCTTTTCTCAGCGGGCAAGACATGCTACCCTTGCGCTGGTGAAACCTGCCAAGATTGGCAAATTTTACCAAACAAGGAGTGCACCATGGAAGCCCTGCAAGGGGGATACAACCAGCAACCACTGGGTGAAAGCGAGGTCTTCCTCGAATTCCAGAGCAAGCTCAGCCGTGCCGCAACTGTCAATCGCTCGGTCCTGTTGGTGGGTGAGCGGGGAAGCGGCAAGGAGATTGCTGCCCGCAGGCTTCACTTCCTCTCCCCCAGGTGGCAGCAGAATCTGGTGACAGTCAACTGTGCAGCGCTTCCCCCATCCCTGATCGAGACCGAACTTTTCGGCTATGAGCAGGGAGCCTTTACCGGTGCCCAGAAGACTCGCAAGGGACGTTTCGAGGAAGCTGAGGGGGGAACACTCTTCCTCGATGAGATCGGCCTCATCCCCTTGGAAGTGCAGGAGAAGATCCTCAGGGTGGTTGAGTACGGCACCTACGAACGGGTCGGCTCCTCGGTCACCCACGAATCGAACGTCAGGATCATCGGGGCGACGAATGCCGATCTCCCCACCCTGTGCAAAGAGGGAAAGTTCAAGGAAGATCTGCTTGACCGTCTCAGCTTCGAGGTGCTCTTCCTGCCTCCTTTGCGCGAACGGGGTGAGGACATCCTCCTGCTTGCCACCTACTTCGCCTCCAAGATGGCCTTGGAGTGCGGCCGCAAGGAGATGCCCTCCTTCAGCGAGGAAGTTCTCTCGGTGATGCTTACCTATCCATGGCCCGGCAATGTGCGCGAATTGAAGAATGTGGTCGAGCGTGCTGTGTACCGAAGTGATTGTGCATTGATCGAGCAACTCGACTTCAACCCCTTTGAGAATCCCTTTGCCAAGATCGAAGCGCAGGAGCTGCCTTCCCTGCCCAGAGCTGAGCAGAAGTTGGATCTGGCCTTCTTTGACCATGCTCGTATTGAGCTTGACCTACTCTACCTGCGGGAGGCGCTGAAGCAGGCTTCAGGCAACCAAAAGGAAGCCGCCAAGCTGCTCGGGCTCACCTATGACCAACTCAGGGGTCTCTATCGCAAGTATCAGGACCAGGTACAATAAAGAGAGCAGGACACCAGAAAATGTCCTGCTCAAAGAGAAACCCCGAGAATGTCATGAAAGATGCGAATTGCAGACTATCGTGAAGGCAACATCAAGGCAGTCAGCAAGTAAGCCACGGTCATCGGAACAAACCCCACTGAGAAGAGCAGGATCAGGCCGACGATTCTGAGCAGTGCCACCGGAAGCCCCGACCAGGAGGCCAAGCCTTGGAAGACGCCGAGGATCATGCCGCTCTTTTCCCGGAACAAGGTCCGGTTCTCTTCTCTGTAGTACTGCATTATTTCTGCTCCTTCTTCTTGGACATGGAACTCTTCAGGCTTTCCAGCTCAGCATCGATGGCACTGTCGTTTTCCATCTTTGCAAACTCGTCGCTGCTGGAGGTGCTGCCATGGTATCCTGCCATCTCGGCATCTGCTTCCATCCGCTCAATCTTGCTCTCCAGCTCACTGAACTTTCTGGCAAGATCGGCACTGTCGCTGTTCTTCAGCGTCTGTGCAACCTGCTTCTTCTCCTTGGCGCCACGGGCACGCTGGACGAGAATCTGCTGCTTGTCCTTGACTTCCTTGAGCTTGTCGGTGATTTGGGCAAGCTGGGCGGTCTGGCTGGCGAGGATCGAGGTGAGGGTAGCCAACTGCTCCTCTACACGCTTGACCTGCTCGCTTGCATACTTCTTCTCAACCAGTGCTTCCCTGGCAAGATCCTCACGACCATTGGAGATGGCCAGCTTGGCACGCTCTTCCCAACGGACAACGGATTTTCCAAACTCAGCCTTCTCACGCTCGAGGCTGGTCTGCTCAGCCTTGCGCCCTGCCATGGAGGCACGAGCCTTGGTCTGGGTGTCCTCCAATTCGGTGATCATCAGGCTGATCATCTTTGCCGGATCTTCCATCTTATCCAGAACGCTGTTGACGTGTGAGTTGAAGATATCGGCGACTCTCTTGAACATCTGCATCATTTTCTCCTTTCGCCATGTAGTGGCTGTTGTGTTTGTATTGACGTAGACTACTATGCAGAAGGCGTGCCAACTTTTGAAAACGAGCTTGAATGCCACGATTTTTCTTGTAATCCATGGAAAAACAGGGAAAAGCCCGCCACTGTTGGTAAAAATAACCAAGCAGTGTGGGCAACAACACCAATTCACCCTCCTTGTAAGGGTTTCTGCGAGCGTGTAGACTGGATTGCATGAGTACCTTATATATGGTGGCAACCCCCATCGGGAATCTTGAGGACATCACCTACCGCGCCGTCGAGACCCTGCGATCGGTGGATGTAATCGCTTGTGAGGACACCCGTCATACCCAGGTGTTGCTCAACCACTTTGAAATCAGCAAGCGGCTGATAGCCTGTCATGCCCACAACGAGATCAACTCGGCCCAAGGCATCGTGAACCTCTTGGGTGAGGGCAAGGATGTTGCCTTCGTGTCGGATGCAGGAACTCCCGGTATCAGCGACCCTGGGGCAAGGGTGGTGAGTGCTGTTCGCAGTGCAGGCTTTGCCGTGGTTCCCATCCCCGGCGTATCTGCGGTGGCCACCTTGGTCAGTGTTGCAGGCTATGTCGGCAAGACCTTTACCTTTGAAGGGTTTCTCAGTCCCCGCAAGGGGCGCCGGACCAAGCGCCTGGAGGTCCTGCTTGCCCGAAACGAAGCTTTCATCCTCTATGAGTCCCCCTTTCGTATCGTCAAAACCCTTGAGGAAATCGCCGCTTTGGACAGTGCCAGGACCGTGGTTGCCGGACGGGAGATGACCAAGAAGTTCGAGGAGTTCCTGCAGGGCAGGGCGAGCGAAGTAGCCGCACAGCTCTCTGCAAGGCAGGCGATCAAGGGGGAATTTGCCCTTCTGGTGGCCCCCATTGAGGCAGAGGCAGCCGATGATAACGATAGCGAAGCTTAGGACGCTCAAGGATCGCACCTGTGTCCGCAAGACAGCGCTGCTCTTCCATCAGCTGGCATCCGCGATACCGCTGGACAACCAGCAGAGAGCCTACCTTGCCTCCTTGACCACGCTCTTCGGCTCAGCGCAGTTCACTCAGGTACTGGCAGAAGCAGAGCAGCAGCATCTTCTCCTGCTTGCCAATCGTTTGGAGAGCAAGGAAGGAAAGGATCTGGCCATTCTCTGTGATGATATCCACTATTACCTTCTGGGTGTGTTGGGCAGCGATCCCTCCGACTGGGATCTTGTGGACCAGAGCGGAAACCTCGACGCCTCCAGAAGGAGGGTGCTGGCCCATTCGCTGGTGCTCGATCGCCTGCGCTCACCGCATAACATCGGCTCGATCTTCCGCAGTGCAGACTCCTTTGGGGTGAAGAAGATCTATCTGGTTGAGGGCTGTGCGGATGTGAATCATCCACGGTGCCTGCGTACCAGCCGCGGTTGCACCGAGACGGTGGAGCATGAGGTGATCGCCGAGGATGAGCTGCTTGTGTTGCTTCGTGGATCTTCCCTTCCGCTGTTTGCCCTGGAGACGGGGGGGAAGAGCATCGATCTTTTTCCCTTCCCCGAGGAAGGCATCGCTGTCATCGGGGGCGAGGAACTTGGTGTCAGCCCCTCCCTGCTGGAGCTCTGCGAAGCCTCCCTTGGGCGGCTCTCCATCGAAATGGGGGGCACCAAGGGATCGCTGAACGTGGCCGTGGCCGCGGGCATCATGCTGCACAGCTGGTATACGACATGACCATGCTCAAAGCCGAAGAGAACTTCAGAAGGATGACCGAGCAACCGGTGAGGCGCTTGGTTGTCCAGCTTGCCATCCCCACCATCATCAGCATGCTCATCACCTCCTTCTACTCAATGACCGATACCATCTTTGTCAGCCGTCTGGGTACGACAAGCAGTGCTGCCGTCGGGGTGGTCTATTCGATCATGAGCCTCATCCAAGCCATCGGCATTACGCTGGGCCAAGGTTCTGCCAATACCGTGGCCCGTCTCTTGGGAGAGAAGAAGCGAAAGGAAGCCGACCAGGTCTTCTCCACTGCCTTTGCCACCTCAATGGCACTGGGCTTGCTTTTTGGCGTGATCGCCCTGGCTTTCAGACACAATTTCGTTCGGTTTCTGGGTGCCACCCCCACCATCGAGGATGAGGCGGTCAGGTATGCCTCGATCATTCTCATCGGCTCTCCTTGGATGACCGTCTGCTATACGATGAACAACAATCTCCGATCGGAGGGCAAGGCGTACCTGGGCATGCTGGGCATGAGCGGGGGAGCCTTGCTCAATGTTGTCCTTGACCCCATCCTCATCTTTACGCTGGGAATGGGGATCAGGGGGGCTGCCCTTGCCACGGTAATCAGCCAATTTTTCAGCTTTGTGGTGCTCTTCTCCCACTTTGTGCAGAAACGCAGCAACCTCACGCTCTCCTTCTCCCATATCCGCCTGAAGTGGTGGATCTACCGCAGCATCCTCAGTGTGGGCTCTCCCTCGTTGATCAGGACCTTGCTGCACACCGTTTCGGCCATCTGCCTGAATGTATTTTCCGCCCCCTTCGGCGATGGTGCGATAGCGGCAATGTCAATCACCACCCGGGTCATGCAACTGCTCAACTCCGCATTGATCGGTTTTGGCCAAGGGCTGCAACCGGTGGCAGGCTTCAGCTGGGGGGCAAAGCGATACGACCGTCTCAAGGAGGCGTTTCTCTTCTGTGTCCAGCGTGGGGTGTTGGTATTCAGCGGGATCGGTTTCGTCTGTTTCATCTGGGCGCGTGAGATCATGCTGCTCTTCCTCTCCGACCCCCAGGTGGTGGACATCGGGACGACGGCGATCAGGCTTCAGTGTCTTCTGATGCCGCTTTCAGCCTTCAACACCCTCAGTGGGATGGTCTTTCAGAGCACGGGCCACGGCAATGCAAGTTCGGTGCTCGCCCTTGCCCGCCAGGGGATCTTCTTTGTACCGGTGGTTGCGGTTCTTCCCTCTCTGATGGGCATAGGGGGAGTGCAATTGGCACAACCAATCGCCGATGTGGCAACCTTCATCCTCTCGCTTGTGTACATCCTGCCGTTCATGAAACGGCTGACCCGACTAGCCTCGGTTGGCTGAGACAGCCTGATACATCTTGCGCAGACGGTCCTCGATGTCGAAGTTGAAGTTTCCGGCACTCCAGTTGCCCTTTGCGTTGCGTACGCCGGCGTTGCGCCCGGTGAGCAGCTGCATCCCCTCCTCGATGGTCCTGATGGGATAGATGAAGAACTGCTTCTCCCGAATCGCTTCAAGCACCTCATAGCTGAGAATGAGATTGCGGACATTCTGGATGGGAATGATCACCCCCTGCTGGCCGGTGAGACCGGTGGTCCTGCAGGTGCGGAAGAACCCTTCGATCTTCTCGTTGATGCCTCCCACCGGTTGGATCAGGCCCATCTGGTTCACCGAGCCGGTGACCGCGATGTCCTGGCGCACCGGCAGCTCGCCGATGGCCGACAAGAGGGCGTACAGCTCACTTGAGGAGGCACTGTCCCCATCCACCTCTGCATAGGATTGCTCGAAGGCGATGCCCGCATAGATGGAGAGGGGAAAGGTCCGGGCATAGTGCTTGCGCAAATACCCTTCAAGGATCAAGAGGCCTTTGTCATGGATCTCCCCGCTGAGGCCGGCCTCATGCTCGATGTTCACGATTCCCTCATTACCCGGGGCAACCGTGCAGGTGATGACGGTGGGGGTGCCGAAGGAGGCGCTGCCGCGGTCCATGACCGCCAGCCCGTTCACCACACCTACCTTGCTGCCGCTGAGGCTGATGAGCATCTCCCCGTTGAGAATCTCCTCGTTGATCTTGCTCTCGCTGATGCCGCTGGCATAGCTGCGCTCCTCATTGACGGTGAGGATCATCTGGCTGTCGATTTTCGCTTGTCCCTGTTTCTTTGCCCACCAGTTGGCTTCCTCAAGCAAATCATAGAGGATGGAGAACTGGGTGCTCAGCTGCGTTCGTGACTCGACAAACCAGCAGCTGTACCGAAGCAATTGGCAGAAAGCACTGTCATCGAGGGGAAGCAGCCCATTCTCCTGTGCATAGGACTCGAGCGTGGCTATGCTCTGCTCGATGGATGTTTCATCAAGGCTCATGGAGTAGTCAAACTGTGCATTGAGCTTGAAGAGGGTCAAAAAGCGTTCATCCCCTTCGGTGAGGGTGTCATACGTCTCCTCACTTCCGATGAGGATTACCTTCAGTGGCAGGGCGGGGACCTGGGGACGGATGAAACTCCCCTTCAGTTCGCCTTTTGAGGGAATCTTGCTTTCCAATACCAGCGTATTTGCATCTAGATGCCGTTTGAGTGCATCCCACAGGCCATTCTGGCTGAGCAGCTCTTCGGCATCAATGACAATATAGCCTCCGCTGGCTTCCAGAAGCGATCCTGCATGCAGACTCAGATGGGGGACTTTCTCCCTGCTGTCGACCGATCCGAAGAGGTTGGTGAACGAGGGGTGGTTCTCGATGATCAGCGGTTTCTGGGTGGTCCTGGCGTGATTGACGATCAGGTTTGCACGGTACTTGGTGGCAATGCTGTCCGAGCGCAGCGCTTGCTCGTCAAGATAGCGGATGTGCTTTGCCATCCGTTTCAGGTCAGCCCGGAGGTGGGTGAAGTGCTCATGCCCGGCAGATTGGAAAAAATCCGCCTCAAGTCCGTCCACCAAGGCCAGTGCCTTTTCCAGGAACTGCTCCTTTGCGATGGCCAGGTTGAGAATTTCCTGATTGAAGAGCTCGGAGGCATCGCTGAAACGCTCGCCTTCCCCTTGGGGGAGAATGAGCACTTTCGGGCTGTCCGGCTGGGGGAAATTGCAGACATAGACGATGTCCCTGAGCGTTGAGATGTCCGCCCGCAAATCCTGTACGCAGTGACGAACCGCCTCATGCCGGCCACTGCCGCTGTCTCCGCTGACATAGAGATTGAACCCGCTTTTGTGCAACGAGAGGGCCAGCTCTAGGGTGCGGAGTGCCCGAGGTTGTCCGACGATGCGCTGCCTGTTGCCCTTGGCACGGCAGGCCTGGATGGTGGTGAGGTCAAAATCAAAGGAGGCTTCTTCAAAGGAGAGGGGTTTTACCCGTGCACTGGTTTCGGTCATGACCGAACTATAGGTGGTGGAACAAAAGGTGTCAACTCTCTATACTGGGGCCATGAAACGTTCAGAACTGACAGCCTATCTTGATGCATATCTGGAAATTGGGGCCTTCGAGCCATTGGACCGATCCCTCAATGGATTGGTGGTCGCAGGTGAGGATCGCGAGGTCACGAAGGTGGCCTTTGCCGTCGATGCCTGCCAGTCCACGTTTGAACTCGCACGAGAGCAGGATGCAGACCTTCTGGTGGTGCATCACGGCCTCTTCTGGGGTTCCCCGATTGCGGTGACCTCCACGCACCATCGCCGCCTGAAAACCCTCATCGAGGGGAATCTGGACCTCTATGTCGCCCATCTCCCGCTCGATGCCCATCCGCAGGTTGGCAACAATGCCGTGATGGCACAGAAGCTTGGCCTTGGGAACCAGAGCCAGTTCGCCCCCTACAAGGGCAGGATGCTCGGTTGCAAGGGGACGCTGGAAAAGCCCACCAGCCTCGACGACCTGTGCAAGACCCTTGGCTTTGACAAGCCGGTCATCCTTGCCTTTGGAAAGACTGAGGTCAGGGAGGTAGGCATTGTCAGTGGCGGAGCGAGTGATGACGTGCATGAGGCAATCGCCGAAGGCCTTGATGTTTTCATCACCGGAGAGGTTGAGCACCAGATATACCATGAGGCGCTGGAACACTCCATCAATGTCATCGGTGGGGGCCATTATCTGAGCGAGGTGTTCGGGGTTCAGGCCCTGATGGAGCACCTGAACCAGAAGTTCGGACTTTCCGTCGTCTTTGTTGCCAACCCAACCGGGTTATAGTATAGTCAGCACTATGGCACCTACACAGAAAAGCCGGTATGTACCGCTGATCCTCACCCTGTTCATCATCCTGAGCGACCAGCTTTCCAAGGCGTGGATCGTCAAGAACATTGCAGAGAACACCATTGGATGGACCTTCCTCGGTGATTTTCTTGCAATTGTGCATGTCCGCAATACCGCGATTGCCTTCAGCATGGGCGACACCCTGCCGATGCTGGTGAAGCTTCTCTTCTTCATCCTTGTCCCGGTCTTGCTGGTCATAGCTGTGTGTTATGCCTACTTCTCCAACAAGTATGAACTCAATCAGTTCCACCGCTGGGTCCTCGCCCTCTTTCTGGGCGGAGGCATCGGCAATCTCATCGATCGTATCTTCCGCAGTTTCCGCGTGGTCGATTTCATCAGCGTGAAAGTCTATGGTTTTCTCGGTTTCGAGCGCTGGCCTACCTGGAATATTGCGGATGCCTCGTTGGTGGTCAGCGGCATCCTGCTTGCCCTGAGCATCCTGTTCATGAAGGAAGAGAAGAATGTCCAAGAAAAGTAATACCCTCTGGTTCATGTTGGCGGCTACCGTGCTGAACATCCTGCTGATGATGGTCCTCTTCGTCATCTGTTTCATCCTCATCACCCGCTTTGTCGATCCGAACAGCAGCCTCATCCCGCTGTGGCTGGGACTCACCTTCCTGGTGAGCATCGGAGGCAGTTTCTTCTTCTACTCGCGCATCATCAAGTGGATGAACACCAAATACAATCTTGAGGACAAGCTCGGCCCCCTCTTCGGCAGCAAGAAAAAGTCCGACCGCAGGATGGAGTAGGAGCCATGAAAGCTTCGGTCGCCACCTATTCCAGGATCTCCTGGTACCCTTTCAGTGATGAACCGGTAATCCACAGCAAGTGGTATATGCCCAGGTTGTGCGATCCTTTCTTCCTGTTCCCCGAGCAGAGCCCTGACGGGAAGTGGCATCTGTTCGGCCACACCTGGGTGGGCATCGAGCACTTCATCAGCGAGAACGGCATCAGCTGGCAACCACGGAAAATGGTGGAGTTGCGCGGCCACAGTCCATCCCTGTATGTGGAGGATGGTGTCTACTATCTCATCTATGAGAAGCACAACGCATCTCTTCCCGCAGTGAGCAAGGGCCGGCTGAGAAGGCGGGAGCAGGAGAAGATCAGCTACAGCCGTTTTGAGATGCGCTCATCCACAGACCTGATCCTGTTCAGCGAACCGAAGGTCCTGCTGGACAGCCGAATGATTGAGTTTGCCTCTACGGGCTTGAAGAAGCCAAGGATCAGCCGCCCCCAGATCATCAGGGATGCAGCCGGCTATCGTCTCTATTTCGGTGCAAGCCATCTTGTCTTGGGTGATTCAGGCCAGAAAACCAGCCGCTACTTTGCGCTTGCTCTCTCGAGCACGCTCGAAGGACCCTATGCCCTCGCCAATGAGGGGAGGGCGCTCCTCGAGCCGAATCCTGATGATGAGTATCGCAGCATGGCGGTGGGAAGCATCAAGGTGCTTCCCGTCCAGGATGGTTTTGTGGGGTTTGAGTGCGCCATGTACTGGGACAAGAAGAAAGGAAAGACCTCATCGGTCCTGTTGCAACTGGAAAGCCCGGATGGGTTGGTCTGGAAGCGCTCGTTCCGAACCCCAATTTTGGTACCACCGGAAAGCGGTTGGGCAAGCAGGTATCTTGTCGCTTGCGACATCCACTACAAG
This sequence comes from uncultured Sphaerochaeta sp., assembly GCF_963667405.1. Taxonomy (NCBI): domain Bacteria; kingdom Pseudomonadati; phylum Spirochaetota; class Spirochaetia; order Spirochaetales; family Sphaerochaetaceae; genus Sphaerochaeta; species uncultured Sphaerochaeta sp. The sequence continues at coordinate 3,099,832 of NZ_OY763408.1, forward strand.
GCCGAGGAGGGGTGCTGGTACTGTTACTTCAGTGCCAATGCCAAGAAGGGTTTGCTTCCGGTCAGCGAGTCCATCGGCCTGTTGCTGGGCAAGGAGCCCACGCTGCGCAAGGTCTTCATCTGAGCTCTTCGCGTTTCTTCCACTTCGTGCTTCCTTCCCAGACCAATGTCCTCGATCCATCACTCTCCCTTCGTTCAATGATGTGGTCAAGTTCGGCACTCTCCTCGAGCAGCACATCGTTGTTCCTGCCAAAGGTGCTGACAAGCAGCTCATCACCGAGGAAGGTCTGCCTGAGATAGGAGAAATCCGCTGCACAGACCTTGAGGCGGTTGCGGAAAGCGGAAGGCAGGCTGTCCAGCGCCCAGTTCAGGTAGCTGATGTTGTTCACATGCTGGTTGCGGTCGGTGTCCAGATAGCTGATGACAGGTCTGCTGCTGGTGAGCAACACACGCTCATCCTCCGCAAGTGAGGGACGCTTTGCCAAGTTCATCTGCTGATGGTGCACCGTATCTTCTTTCGGGGGAAGCCCTATGCGTGTTGCCATGTCCAGCGGTCTGCAAGGTCGTCCGTTCGCCAGGTCAAGAATCGCCCATTGTGTGCGGGTGGTGAATACGAGGTTTCCCGCTTGGTCGAAGGCACGCACCACACGCGGCAGGTGGAGCCTGATGGGCTCTTGTGCCCAGGTTTCCACGTTCAGTACTTCCGGCCAGCGTGTATAGCGCTCCACTTCCATCTGACTGCGGGTGATGACCCATGTCTTCCCTTCCTCATGCATGGCAGGAATCGAGCACCCTCGTTGTGCTGCATGCATGCCGGCTGCTTCCTGCACTACCTGGAAGTAGAAAGCCAGCCGTGCATCGGAAAAGCAGTCGGTCTCGTAGCTGTAGGTAACGAAGCTGCTGTGCGCAACATTGCTCTCATCGATGGTCAGCAGGTCATTGCTCATCGTGTTCTCCCTCTGTCTTGGTATTGCGGTAGAAGCGAAGGGTGCTCCTTCCATACTTGCGTTGGTCATAGCAGACAAGGTTGCCCACCTGCTCAGGCCACTGTCCCTTCTCCTCGGAGGGGTAGTGGATGATGAACAGGCCCCCCTCGGTCAGAAGCCCTTGCTTGTCCACCGCTTGGGCGAGTGATACCTTGCCGTGCATTGGAAAGGGAGGATCGGCATAGACGATGTCATATTGGCGTTTGGCTGTGGGAATGAAGCGGTTCACATCGGCCATGAAGAGCTTGATCTCCGTCTCAACCATACTGATGTTCTCCAGGATGGTCGCCTTTTTCAGGCGGTCCTTCTCCACAAGATGGACCAAACAGGCCCCACGGCTTGCCGCCTCGATGCCTACACACCCACTTCCGGTGAATAGGTCCAGCCAGCTCTTGCCTTCGAGATTGCCCAGGATGGAGAAGAGTGACTCACGCATCATGTCCATGGCAGGTCTGATGATTCCTGGCGGACAGACGACTGTCCTCCCCCGATAGATGCCTCCGGTTATGCGCATGGCTTACCCCCAACTCCCTGATGATAGTTTTTCATCCGCACTTATGCAAGTTGCCTCATGCATCACAACTCTCCTCCTCGAAGGGAGGGGCGGCCGAAAGGACGGAACGTATCATCTGGTGTTCGGCTTTCACAAGGCCGGGATCGGAAGCAAGGATACGGTCCGCCTCGGTGCGGACAAGCTCGATGAGGTGCAGATCCTCGGTCAGGGAGGCGAAGATGAGCTTCAGGTACCCCGACTGCCTGGTACCGGTCAACTCGCCAGGACCGCGGATCAACAGATCCTGTTCGGCGATGTAGAAACCGTCGGTCGACTCCTTCATGACTTTCAGCCGTTGCTTTGCCTCTTCGGTCAACTCGTTGCCGAAGACCAGGAAGCAGTAGGACTGCAGATGCGATCTTCCTACCCGTCCACGCAGCTGATGGAGGGCTGACAGGCCGAACCGTTCAGCATGTTCGATGACCATGCAGGTGGCGTTCGGGATGTCGATGCCGACCTCCACCACACTGGTGGAGACAAGATAGCCGAGCTTTCCTTCCTGATAGTCCTTGAGGATGGAGACTTTCTTCTCCTCCTCGAGTTTGCTGTGGATGAGAGCAGAACTGACCGAAGGATACTCGCTTTTGAGGAACTCATACATGCTCTCGACATCCCTGAGGTCGCTCTCCCCGCTGTCATCAATGCGGGGATAGACGAAGTAAGCCTGATGGCCTCGTGTAAACTCCACCCCCACCGCCTGGTACATGCGCTTTCGGCTCTGTTCGTTCACCAGGTGGGTGATCACGCTCTTCCTGCCCTGTGGCATGGTGTGCAGGGTTGAGATGTTGAGATTCCCGAAGACCGTCAGGGAGAGGGTACGGGGAATCGGGGTGGCTGTCATGAGCAAAAGGTCTGGGACACGGGCCTTTTCCAGCAGGGCAAGGCGTTGCTCAACCCCGAAGCGATGCTGTTCGTCTATGATGACATAACTGAGGTTATGGAAGACCACCTCCTTGGAGAAGAGGGCATGCGTCCCGATGACGATGTCCACTTCCCCTTCCGCTATGGCCTGGAGCAGGAGCTTGCGCTCCTTGTTCTTGACCGAACCGGTGAGGAAGGCCAACCGGATTCCCAGCTTTGCGAGTAGCTGGAAGCCGGACTCCGCATGCTGGCGTGCCAGAAGTTCGGTTGGTGCCATGAAGGCCACCTGGGCCCCCTTGCCCAGCACATGCAGGGCACTGATCCACGCAACCAAGGTCTTGCCGCTGCCGACATCACCTTGCAGGAGCCGGTTCATCGGCAGGTCGCTGTCCAGATCCTGGCGAATCTCCTTGAGGCTGGACAGCTGGTCCCGGGTCAGGGAGAAGGGCAGGGTCTCGATGCAGGCAAGCTCAAGGCGGGAGGGGATGCTTTCTCCCGTCGCCTTGCTTCGTTGTTCCAGCCCCTTGTGGCGGCGTGCCACCAGCTGTAGATAGAAGAGTTCGGTGAAGGCAAGGGTTTTCCGCGCCTGTTCCAATGCATCAAGCGTAGGGGGATTGTGATAGAAGCGAATTGCCTGGTCGGTATCCAGCAGGTCATAGCGTTGTTTCAGGTCTGCCGTGAGTTCATCGGAGAACTGGCTCACTTGGGAGAGGATGGCTTGGATGTTTGTGCGGATGAGTCGCTGGCTGAGCGAACCGCGCAAGGGATAGATGGGAAGAATCTTGCCGAACTGTTTGGGGAAATCCCCATCCTCGGTAGCGGGATAGAGCTCGAACTGGGAGCACTGCAGTTCGCCACGGTGGAGGGAAACACTGCCATAGAGGTAGTAGAGCTTTCCGATCCTGATGGTTTTTTCGAGGAAGTTTCTCCCGAAGCAGAGCAGGCTGAGTCTTCCATCCCCCTGTTGCGAGGCGTCCCTCACGATGATTTTCAGGGTTCGTTTTTTGCCTGTTTTCAGGCCGAAGTAGGAGTGGGAGAGGACCTCCACCAGGGTGTTTGCGACTTGCCCGTCCCCAAGCTTTCCCAGCGGCCTGACCTGGCTGCGGTCTTCCCAGCTACGGGGAGAGAGCAACAGCAGGTCACTGTAGGTGGTGATGCCCAGTTCTGCATAGGAGGCCTTGGCGGCTACACCCACACCGCTTAATGTGCTGATATCTTGGTTCTGGTTCCGCAGGTACTCCATGCGCTAGAAGCTGAGGTTGGCAAAGAAGCCTATCAGGAAGCGGAGCACCAGCGAGGAAGCGACGTACAAGGCTATGAAGAAGATCAGGCTGGTGATGACCAACTGCCGGTCGTTGATGGCCTTCTTGGGGTAGAAGAGGTTCTGCACCCAGTTGAGCACTCCCCCGACCATGGAGTCGAGCATGGTGATGTAGCCGATGCTCTGAGGACTGCGCCGATAGCAGAAGACCAGTCGGATTCCCAACAGGATGATCACAAACCAGAAGATCGGGCTCACCAAGTAAGACCACAGGGTCTGCAAGACCAAGGCAAAGACCATGCCCACCGTGAGTTTTCCATAGCTGCCGTAGAGGCGGAGCATCGACTGCACCACCGAGAGGGCAGCGAGCGCCACCAACGGGGTGAGGTCAAAGCGGCTGCGCCTGAGGCTGCTGATGCCCTTGAACCACGAGAGATAGGGATCGACGATTTTTCCCAGGTAGTGGGCGAGGGGATTCTCCTGCATCTGGCCGGGAACCTTGATCCAGGTGAGGACTATCCTGAGCCAGATCAACAGGGAGTAGAAGGAGAGCAGGCTTGCCAGGATGGATGCAATGGTCATGAAGACATTTGATCCCGTGGTGACTGCAATTCCATCGATGTAGGTACTTTGGTTCATCGTATTCCTCCACAATCCAACATACCCAACTTTTATGGGTTAGTCGAACCAAATATGCAGAATTGCCGGATTTTCCTGCAAAGCCTGCACCAAATCGTCACAGTAGCGCACACTGAACTCCCTGCCGCACTCCACGATGGTCCCCAGTTCTTCCCCCTCTTCGCGGAAGTGGAGGAGGAGCGAACAGTTGCCTCCCCAGCTCAGGCACGTGTCCCTGAGGTGGGAGATGTGTTCGGTACTGCAGAAGGACTTTTCCAACTCAATGTGGCAGCGGGAGACCGCAAGGGGTGCCAGCTGATTCGGGTCCTCGAAGATCTGCTCGATCAGAAAGGAGATCTTGTCATTGCCTCGGGAGTTGTCGAACTTGCCGATGAAGCCGAAAATGCCGTCAACCCGTACGATATCGCGATACTGCTCGAACATCTTGGGAAAGAGGGTGGCATCGAAGGTGGCATTGCGGTCGGTAAGCTGCAGAAAGCCCATGATCCCACCCTTCTGGGTAGTATAGGGCCGGATGGAGCTGACCATGGCAATGATGTTGGTAGGACGGCCGAAGGGCATTTGCTCCAGCTTGGAGGTGTTGACCGTCACCCGCTGATTGATCGCCTGCGCATAGGCATCAAGTGGATGTCCGCTGATGTAGAAGCCCAGCAAACCTTTTTCCATTTCCAGTTTCTCGGGAATCTTCCAGTCCTCAACTTCCCGCATGGAGAAGGTTTCCATCGAGGCTTCGGTCTCCTCGTCAAAGAGGGAGATCTGGCCGTAGGCTGTTGCCTCCTTGCGCTTCTGCACATAGGTGATGGCGTCCCCAAGGTTCTCCAGAAGTGTCGGACGGTTGGTCCCCAGGGTGTCGAACGCCCCTGCCTTGATGAGTGACTCAAGCAGCTTGGTGTTCATGGCCTTGGTGTCGAGGCGGGTGAGAAAGTCCAGGAAGTCCTTGAAGGGGCCGGCTGTATCGCGTTCCCTGACCAACAGCTCGACTACGCCCTCCCCGACATTCTTGATGCCGGCAAGGCCGTAGACGATCTTGCCGTCGACTACGGAGAAGTGCTTGTCCGAGTAGTTGACCGAAGGCGGGAGGATCTCCAGTCCCTGGTCTTTCGCCACCTGCAGATACTCGCTGAACTTATCGGGGCTTCCCATCTCATTGGTGAGGTTGGCAGCCCAGAATTCGGCAGGGTAGTTGGCCTTGAGGAAGGCTGTTTGGTAGGCAACCACCGAGTAGGCGACTGCATGGCTCTTGTTGAAGCCGTAGCCGGCGAACGGTTCAAGCATCTCAAAGATCTCGTTCGCATGCTGTTCGCTGCGACCCAAAGCCTTTGCCCCGGCAATGAACTTCACCTTCTCCTTTTCCAGGGCGGCTACTTTCTTTTTGCCCATGATACGCCTGAGGATGTCTGCACTGCCCAGCGAGTAACCGGCGATGATCTGGGCCACTTTCATGACCTGTTCCTGGTAGACGATGACCCCGTAGGTGGTCTTCAGCTCTTCCTCAAGCTCGGGGTTCGCGTAGGTGATGGGCTGCTTGCCCAACTTGCAGTTGACGAACTGGGGGATGTAGGCCATCGGACCCGGGCGGTAGAGGGCATTGAGTGCGACCAGATCCTCGATGTTCGATGGCTTTGCTTCCTTGAGGATGTTCTGCATTCCCTGGCTCTCAAACTGGAAGACAGCAGTGCTGTCGCCCTTGCAGAGCATGGAAAAGGTCTTCGGGTCCTCCTCATCGATATGGGCAGCATTGAACGAGGGGTCTTTCTTGTGGATCAGGTCCTCGGTGTGTTTGATGAGGGTCAGGGTCTTCAAGCCCAGAAAGTCCATCTTCACCAACCCGCACTCCTCAATGAGGTCCATGGTGTACTGGGTGGAGATGGCACCGGTCTTGGCATCACGGTACAGCGGGACATACTTGACCAACTGTTCCTTGCCGATGACCACACCGGCGGCATGGGTTGAGGTGTGTCGGTTCAGGCCTTCCAAGCGGCGTGCTGCATCAAAGAGCTCGGCATAAATACCGCCACGGTCTTCCAGCTCCCCCAGCTCCTTGTTTTGCTCAAAAGCCTTTGCGAGGGTCATCTTCGGATCATCGGGGATGAGTTTGCAGATGTTGTTCGACTCGTCGAAGGGGATGTCCAGAACGCGTGCGACATCCTTGACCACAGCCTTGGCCTTCAGGGTTCCGAACGTTGCAATCTGGGCAACACGCTCGGTGCCGTAGTGGTCGGTCACATAGTTGATGACTTCCTGCCTCCGCTCGAAGCAGAAGTCAATGTCGAAGTCAGGCATGCTTACCCGTTCTGGGTTCAGGAATCGTTCGAAGAGGAGGTTGAACTTGATCGGATCGACATCGGTGATCTCGATGGAGTAGGCTACCAGCGATCCGGCACCGGACCCACGGCCGGGACCGACGGGGATGTCGTGCTGCTTGGCCCACTGGATGTAGTCCATGACGATGAGGAAGTAGCCTTCGAACTTCATCTTGATGATGACATCAAGCTCGTAATCCAAACGCTTCTGAAGCTCCTCGGTTATGGTGGTGTACCGTTTCCGCAGCCCCTCGTTGGAGAGATGGCGTAGGTAATCTGCAGGGTCGGCAAAGCCTTCGGGAACCTCGAAATCCGGCAGGAGCGGACCGGGGAAATGAATCTCAAGATTGCAACGCTGGGCGATGCGGACGGTGTTCTCCAACGCCTCGGGGCACCAGGAAAACAGATCATGCATCTCCTGTTGGGTCTTCATGTAGAATTCCTGGTTCGGAAAACGCATGCGGTCGGGATCATTTTTCTTGGAGTTGGTTCCCACGCAGAGCAAGAGGTCTTGGGCGTTTGCATCACTCTTGTCGATGTAGTGTATGTCATTGGTGCACACCAAGGGAATTCCTGTTTCGTCGCTGAGTTGCTTGAGCAGGGGGTTGGTCCGCTTCTGCTCGGCAAGATTGTGGTCCTGCAGCTCAAGGAAATAGCGTCCGTCGTCAAAGACGGATGAGAACCAGAGGGCCCGCTCCTTGGCCAGCTCGTACTGGTTGTTCAGCAGGTGCTGGAGTATTTCACCCCCAAGGCAGGCTGAGAGGCAGATCAGGCCTTCATTGTACTGCTTCAAGAGCTCATCATCGATGCGGGGCTTGAAATAGAAGCCTTCGGTGTAGGAGATGGAGTTGAGCTCCATCAGGTTGTGATAGCCCTGCTCGTTCATCGCCAAGAGAATGAGATGGTACTGATTGGGCTTCTTGCCGCCCGGGGCGGGGCGTTCGGTGTGGCCGGTAGGGTTGCAATAGAATTCACAGCCTATGATGGGGTTGATCCCGGCATCCTTTGCGGCATTGTAGAAGCGCAATGATCCGAACATGTTGCCGTGGTCGGTGATGGCCAGACTGGTCATGCCCAGGTTCTTTGCCTTTTCCATATATCGCTTGATGGGGGCCGCCCCATCAAGGAGGGAGAAGTCTGTATGGTTGTGCAGGTGGACAAAGGTTTGCTGCACGGTTTGCTCTTCGGTTTCAGACATGTATCGGTACTCCAGGCGCCTATTGCGAAAGGGATTTTGCATTCAGCTCGTGGAGAAAGGACTCAAAAATCCTTCTCCCACGTTCCAACTGCAGATCACTGATCGCCGAGTGCATTTTGGTCAATTCGGTCACCAGCTCATATGAGAGCGTATTGACCCGTTCAGGATGAATCGGGAGAGTGATTCCCGACAGTTTTGACTCAAGATCCTTGCTGATGTGGAAGGCCTTGTTGGGGAAGGTTATGCAGAACTGCGCCTTGTTCAGGGAGTTTTGCGAGCGCTTCGCCTGAAACGCCACTATAACACATTCATCAGTGGTGCGGATAGGGTCCTCAACCGTAATGATCTTCTGGTAATCCCCATATTCAAGCCCGATTCTGACTCTGGTAAGGAGGGCCTTCTGCTCACCGAGCAGGAGCTTTCCCTCCCTGTCATAGAGCTTTGCGATCGGGATCCAGTGCGTGGATACCTTTCCGCCCTGGTAGTACTTGATCTCTGCCATTGCATCGAGCACGGCAAGGGTTGTGGAGAGAGGAAGGCGGAGATCGGGCACGCAGAGCGAGCCTCCGATGGTGACCTGGTGCCTGACAATCTGGCTGGCCAGTGTCCTGAGCGTCTCCTGCAGGATGTCGGGCAAGACCAGTTTTCCTGCAGAGAGCAGCTGGCTGGTGGTGACCATGGATCCGATTTCGACAAACCTGTCATTGCGGGTGATCTTCTTCAGCTCCTCCATACCCCCCAGATCGATGATCCCATCCTTGATCTCGCTGGGGTAGTACTCCTTCTGGCTCATCAGATAGGTGCCTCCCGCCCACAGGATTGCCTGTGGATAGCGCCATGCAATGGCTGCAAACTCGCTGAGAGTCTTGGGGGTATGAATGACAGGAGACCTAATTCCTTCGTACACGTTTGCGCCTCCTGTAAGTCAGGGCTATCTCGACAATCTGCAACATCTCCGACATATCCATGCACTGGCAGGTATTCAGGGAGAGCTCCTGGATAATGGCCTTCTTGTCCAGCTTCTCCTCGTCGTTGTGCTCGGCCCTGATCGGGAGGTTGGTGCTGCTGAATGTCTTGGTGCGTGTGTTGTTGGTGAGTTCACGCAAGACGGACTCAATGATCAGGGTCTTGCTGGCAAAGCAGTTGGGACACGGGGTGTTGCCGGTGGCTTGGTATGCCCGTTCTATGTCACGATACTGACGGGTTTTCTGATAGCTCTCAAAGGTCTTGATCGTGGCATCCTTGAGCCGGAAGGCGGGGATGACGCAACTGAGGGCTGCCTCGTCATTGATCAGGACAATGCAGTTGCCGCAGGCGTTTCCCTTGCAATGGCTGGTGATGGTCTTGTTGCCCAGGTCCTCCATGAGTATCAGGGAGAGTGGCTTGTTGGAATTGACCGAAAGGGAGAGAGCCTTCCCGTCAATATTGCATTCTATTTTCATGGTTTGCCTCGCATGGCTGCAAGCAGGATGGCCCCGTCCACCGGCATTTTTGCGACCGGGCTGAGCAGGGCCTGCTCGAGTGCCGAGATGAAGGCGGCACTCACCACCCCCTTCAGGGCACTGGTTATGGAGGAAGAGATCTGCTCTCCCTCACCTTTTATCACAATGTCGATGTCAAAGCTGCTTCGGTTGGAAAGCAGGGCTCCCGCTTCCCGAAGTGTGGTGACTATGGTGTGGCGTATTTTGCTTTTGAGCACCTGCTCGTTGAAAATACGTGCGAGTGAGATGGAGGTCCAGACCGAGCGGACAAGCGGTTGGAGGGTGACCGAGTCGACTTCCAACTCCAAGGCGACGGCCACATAGCTGTTGCTGAAGAACAGGGATCCTTTCGCAGATGCTTGGCGGGAAGAGAAAACGCTCTCGCAGATGGGCAGGGGCTGGACGAATCGCTTTTCCTTGATCTGGGTACAGGCTTTCTGCACTTGCATCGGCATTCTCCCGCTGTTTGCTGCAAGGACCGAGGGCCCGCTGTCGAGCATCTCCTTCTGTTCTTCCAGAAAGGTTATGTCGCTCTTTGCCACTCCCAGTTCCTCGCAGATGATCTGGCGCCAGATTTCTGCACTGGATCCGTTGCGGTAGAAGGAGGTGTTCACTTCCACCTTGTTGTTGGGGTTGAGCGTGATCTGAACCGGCTGTTGGGGAAGCGATCGGCACTCACTGCTGAACCCGCTGATTCCGGCTCCACAGGCCAAGGCGATGCCCCTGCTGTAATTGAAGAATGTGGAGAGCTTGACCCGCATCTGCTTTTGCATCTCATAGGCGGCACTCTTGCGTTGGAAATCCGATCGTTCGCTTACCGAACTGATCAGATCCTTGAGCTTTGCATACTTGTCACTGCGGATGGCCTGGCTGTGGCTCGGGCTGTCGGCTGCAAACTTCAGTCGCCAGGTCAGGGGATTGTAGCCGGTCAGTTTGGCAAGGGCGCTGTAGTGTGTCTCAGTGGAACAGAGCGCGTCATTGTACCCCAGATCCCCGAAGAAGTGTGCCGGGGCGGTGTTGCTGGTATGGAAGGTGATCGAAATGGAAAGTGCGGCAAGCGGATAGAGCGGGACCAAGCCTGCAATGAGTTGGTTGCTCATCTCTTCGCTGAACATAGGCTCACACCCTTGGTTGACCTGGACCTCGATGGCCTCAGCATGTACGTGCCCATCAGAGAGGTACCAGGTCTTGCGCTTGATGGTCAGCTCAGGTCGTGAGCTTTCAATGGAACACAACAACTCCACCGGGCACTGTCCCTTGATGCAGGCAATGGAGGCGAGGGAAGAGAGTGAGGAAGGGGCGAGGAGCATCTCATCATGGGGCGCATAGAAGGGGAGCCTGTGGATCACAATCTTGCGCTTTGGGATGCCGGTAGTGTCACTTACTGTCTCCCTGACATGGCTGGGCCACTGGGTGGGGGTGTAGATGTGCAGGATGTCTTCTTCCATCTCCACATTGATTCTGGTGAGGGTGTTGCTCTGATATTCGGATCCTGAGAAGCGGTAGGTTCGCTCAAGGGTCTCCAAACCTGGCTCGGCGGTTGCAGTTTCGAGGTTTCCGTAGCGATACGTATACGGGGTGGATTCTATGACCGTTTCCTCACCCTGGGTGCTTCCCGGCAACTGATAGGAGATGTTGATCTCCCTAGCTTTGAGCTGGACCGATTCGCTGTCGTACCCGAAGAGCGCCAATACCGGTTGGCGATGGTAGGAGATGGAGGAAGAAGTCAAAAGGGGTACTGCACTGTCGAGCACCCGTATCCGATTGGTTCCCGGGATATCCCTCGTGGCGACAAGAATGAAATTATTGTCCAGCTCGGGCAGGGTGATCTCCCCAATCCTTCCTGCATCGACTGAAGAGGTGATCACCAGTCCATGCAACATCGCCACCTTGCCCGCCGAGGGCTTTTTCTCTGCCATCCTGCCTACCTCTCTGAAGTAGAAAGATAGCATGGACGCTCCCCAGAAGCAATGAGAGATGCCGCAAACCCAGCTTGCCACACAGCTTCCAAGGCCGTACAATCGAGCCATGAATGCAATCCAGCAAGAGGTGCGCTCCCTCATCAAGCAGCTCAGTGAGTATCAGAAGGCCTACTACGTGGACAATCGTCCGCAAGTCAGTGATTTGGAATATGATCGTCTCTTCGATCGTTTGCAGCATCTTGAACAGGAGCATCCCGAGCTTAGGTTCCCTGACTCTCCTACACAACGCGTAGGCAGTGATCTCGATGCCGACTTTCCTGAGGTAGCCCATACCATTCCCGTATTGAGCCTGGACAAGTCCTACTCCTCCGAGCAACTGCTCTCCTGGATACAGAAAACCGAGACAAAACTGGATGAGCAGGTGGGAATCGTCATCGAGGAGAAGATCGATGGCATCTCCATCGTACTTTACTACGAGGAAGGGGTGCTGGTACGGGCGGTTACCCGCGGCAACGGTGCTGTGGGCAATGATGTGACGGCGAATGTGCGGACCATCTCATCGGTTCCCTTGAGCATCCCCACCAAGGAGACGCTGGCTGTGCGCGGTGAGGTGTATCTTCCCAAGGCCTCCTTTGCCCTGCTCAATGAGCAGATGGAGGTTCCCTTTGCAAATCCGCGCAATCTTGCTGCAGGTACGATCAGGCGGGTGAAGAGCAGCCAGGTCGCCAAGGTTCCGCTTCAGATATTCGTGTATGAGGGGTTCTGGGAGTCCGACACCCAGTTGAAGGATCACCTGTCGATTCTTTCGGCGCTTTCTTCTTATGGGTTTCGCATCAATGAGAACCTTGCCTACTTTACCCAGGATGCGAGGATTGCCAAGCAGAAACTGGAGGAGGCAAACCTGAGCGGCTTTGCCGGCAGTTTTGCGGATATCGCCTCCTATCTCAATGCTCATACCAAACAGCGAAGGGATCTTGCCTATGAGATCGACGGGTTGGTGGCAAAGGTGGATGAGCTCTCGTTCCGGGAGTTGCTGGGGTACACCGAGCATCACCCGAGGTGGGCGATGGCCTACAAGTTCGAGTCCCCACAGGCCCAGACCGAAATCCTTGCCATCGATGTGCAGGTGGGACGTACCGGCCGGGTGACCCCGGTGGCGCGGGTAAGACCGGTGCAGGTTGCCGGCTCGACGATCAGCAACATCACCCTGCACAACCAGGATTACATCAACATGCTTGAGCTTGGACTGGGCGATAGTGTGGAGATCAGCCGCCGTGGCGATGTCATTCCTGCTGTGGAGCGGGTGATAGAGAAGGCGGAGGGTGGTCAGGGTACCTACCATATGCCAACCGCGTGCCCGGTTTGCGCTTCCACCTTGGTGCAAAAGGGAGCCCATACGTTCTGTCCGAACCCGCGCTGCCCCCAGCAGGTGAAAGGACGCATTGAGTTTTTCATCGGCAAGGATGGGATGGATATCGAGAATTTCGGCCCGGAGACGGCCTCAGTCCTCATTGACCTTGGTCTGGTTTCGGATGTGGATGATCTCTATCGACTCGACTACCGCAAAGCCCTTGCAGACCAAAGTGGGTTTGGGGAGAAAAAGATTCGCCTGATCGAGGAGGGTATCCAGAAAAGCCTGAACCAGCCGTTTCGCAAGGTGTTGGTTGCTTTGGGTATTCCCGAGCTGGGAAAGAAGGGTGCGGATATCCTCGTCAATGCCGGCTTGGACAGCATGGACAAGTTGCTCGAGGTTGCCGGAACACAGGATGTGCAACGCCTTGTCTCGATCAGGCAGATAGGAGAGAAGAGCGCCCAGCTCTACATTGATGCCCTCAATGATCCGGCAATGCTCAGGCGTATCGAAGCCCTCGCTTCCCTAGGGCTCTCCATGGTGGAGCAGCAACAGAAGGAGACGGATCTTGCGCAGATCTTTGCCGGCCAGGTCTGGTGTGTGACCGGCAGCTTTGAGCATTTCAATCCCCGCGGTCTTGCCCTTGGGGAGGTGGAAAAGCGGGGAGGGAGGACCGTTTCCTCCGTTACCGGGAAAACCACCCACCTGTTGGCAGGAAGTGGGGCGGGGAGCAAACTTGAGGCTGCCAGGAAGCTGGGAGTGGCGATCGTAGACGAGCAGATGTTTCTTTCCCTGCTGGAGAGCGGGGTTCCCAAGCGGGAGGAGATGCAGGGAGAGTTCTCTTTTTAGCCGGGTTTAGTGACATTTTCTGCAAAAACGTATATACAGAAACCTAGAACTGGAGGACACGTTTATGCACGCACTCGCTACTGAACTGAATGAGACGTTGAGAGGAACCATTGTGGATGCAATGCTCTCCGACGTTGGGCGCAGAATGTTTTTCCCCAAGGGGATAGTCGCCCAAAGCGCCGAAGCCGGCCAGAAAGCAACCAGGTTCAATGCCACGATTGGTATGGCTACCTCCAAAGGTCAGCCGATGTACCTTTCGGACATTTACAATCAGTTTGCCCCAGACGCCTTCAAGCCCTCCGAACTCTTTGCGTATGCCCCCGGTGGTGGGGACCAGCAACTGAGAACAAAATGGAAGGAGCAGATGGTCCGCAAGAATCCCTCGCTTGAGGGGAAATTGCTCTCGCAGCCCATCGTAACCTCAGGCTTGACCCATGGATTGAGCATGCTTGCCCAGCTCTTTGCCCAAGAGGGTGACACCTTGGTCATCCCAGACTTGGCTTGGGACAACTATGAGTTGATTTTTGCCCACCAGGTCAATGCATCCATTGCAACATTCCGCCTCTACACCGATGAGGGTAGCTTCAATGTGGCAGGACTGGAAGCAACACTGCGCTCGATTCCCGACCGCAAGGCACGCATTTTGCTCAACTTCCCCAACAATCCAACCGGCTACACTCCGACGAAAGTTGAGATGGCTGCCATTGCAAGCACTCTCACCAATCTCGCCGAGGAAGGCATGCAACTGATGGTCATCAGTGATGATGCCTACTACGGGCTGTTCTTTGAAGAGGAGACAGCCACCGAGAGCTTGTTCGCGCACCTGTGTGATGCCCACGAGAACATTTTCGCGGTCAAATGCGATGCAGCTACCAAGGAAGACATGGTCTGGGGATTCAGGATCGGCTTCATCACCTATGCAGGCAAGGCCCTGACCAAGGCACACCTTGAGGCGTTGGACAAGAAGACGCTGGGTATCATCCGCAGCACCGTCAGCAACTGTGACAAGCCCGGACAGAGCCTTTTGCTGAAGGCTATGACCAAGGGCGTAAGCTATGAAGCCGACAAGGAAGCTGCCAGAATTGAGATGGAGAAGCGTTATCGCATCCTCAAGGAAGCGCTCAAGAAGCATGAGGGAAACGACCTTTTGCTTCCCCATCCCTTCAACAGCGGCTATTTCATGGCATTCAAGACCAAAGGCAGCGCAGAGGTGCTCAGACGCCATTTGCTCGATGCCTATCAGGTTGGATGCATAAATATTGCCGATGTTACCCTCAGACTTGCCTATTGTTCTGTGGAATGTGATAAGATTGCTGAACTGGTGGATTTGGTCTACCAGGCGGCAGGAGAAGCATGGAACTAAAGGCAAAGCTCTACCTCGTCGATGAGGATGGCAACAAATTCATGGGAATCGGGGTGCTCTGGTTGCTGGAGCAGGTGAGGCATCAAAACTCGCTGCGCAAGGCTGCCATGGCACTTGGCATCTCCTATTCCAAGGCTTTCGGGATGGTTCAGAACCTGGAACAAAGCCTTGGTGTTGCTGTGCTCAACCGGCGAAAGGGCGGTTCGAGTCGGGATGGGGCTACGTTGACACCCTTTGCACTCGAATTCCTTTCTCTCTACCGATCGTTTGAGCAACAGGCCAAAGAGGGCCTGGAGGCGCCATATGCCCGGTTCAAGCAAGAGTTGAATGGCTTGCTTGCCGGCATTGATGAGCATGGAGGTGAAGCGTGACGACCAAGAAGTTGGATTTTTCCATCCCGATTTTGGGTGAGGCAAAGATCTCATCCCCGATCATGATGAGTACTACCCAGGATGATGGGCAGGCTGATTATGTCAGTGATGCAGACCATATTCTCTTTGGCATCGATACCGATATCGATGAGAACGGCCATCCGGTCCCCCGCCATGAGGAGACGGTTGAAGTTGCAGGCCCTCGGGCAAAAATCTACTTCAATCCCGCTCACGTTCATGCTGCCATATGCACGTGTGGTGGAATTTGCCCCGGCCTGAACAATGTCATCCGCGCAGTGGTTCGCTGTTTCTGGTATCGCTATGGGGTGAGAAGGATCAGCGGGGTGCAGTTCGGCTATCAGGGCTTGCTTGAAAACAGTCCTTGGCCACTGATTCCCCTTGATCCTGATGTGGTCGATGAGATCCAGGAAAAGGGTGGTACGATTCTGGGGTCTGCCCGTGGCGGTGGCAAACAGGTTGAGGAGATTGTTGACTCGTTGGAGAAGCTGAATATCAACATTCTGGTCACTGTCGGCGGCGACGGAACCTTGCGCGGCGCCTATGACATCTATGAGGAAGTGAAGAAGCGTGGCCTGAAGATCTCCATCATCGGAATCCCGAAGACCATCGACAATGACCTTTCGCTCATCCAGAGCTCATTTGGTGTCGATACGGCTGTGCAGATGGCAGTTCCTGTTGTCCGCTGTGCCCATATCGAGGCCAAGAATTCCATTCATGGCATCGGCTTGGTGAAGGTCATGGGCCGTGAGTCCGGCTTCATTGCAGCCAATACCTCACTGGCACAGAGTGATGTGAACTTCTGCCTGATTCCGGAGAATCCGTTTGACCTGGATGGGCCGAATGGGTTGCTGGAGCACCTCCGGCGCAGGGTGCTCGATCGTGGCCATGCAGTGATCCTCATCAGTGAGGGAGCCGGCCAGGATCTGGTTCCTTCCACCGGTGAAACCGATGCTTCGGGCAACATCAAGTACACCGACATCGGGGTATTCCTCAAGGATCGGATCAACGAGTACTTCAAGCGTGAGGGGATTGAGACCAACGTCAAGTACATCGATCCTTCCTACATCATCCGAAGCGCCCCCGCCGATTCCTATGACTCGATCTACTGTGCACGCCTTGGGGCCCACGCAGTGCACGCTGCGATGTCAGGAAAGACTGCAGCCTTGATCGGCTTGGTCCACAACCGGTTTGTGCATCTGCCCATCAAGGTGGCTGTATCGAGTCGCAACCATGTGGATCTGGAAGGTTCGCTTTGGAGAGACGTATTGGAGAATACCCGCCAGCCGCTTTCGATGAAGAATTTCAAATTCGATTGAGGTTTTTCCATCGTGTGACTTTTTGCAAGGAACCCTATTCCCACAGAGCTTTTGTATGCTCTGTGGGACTTTTTTTGTCTCGGAGAGTTGTCCATGCATGGGAATAGGGTGACAAAACGTATCTGAATGATTTTTCCATACCTGCAATAATTTTTAGAAACAAGAGGAATAATTTTTGTAACTCAAGGTATTGAAATGAAAAGAGAGAAGAAAAAAATAGGGGAAATTCAAAAAACCTCTTGATTCTTTTTTTGTGTTTGAGTACTGTACCTCTCAGAAAGAGAACGACATGCTTCTGCACCCGTTGGGTCGGCTAGCAACGAAATCGGATTTTTTCTAACCTCCTTTTGTTCCCCTCAGGGTTTAACCTCCTTTTCCCTGGGGGGTTTTTTTGTCCGAGTAGCTTTTTCTGCACAATCGTATCCCATCCTACACCCCTGGCATCCTTGGTTTGTTCCTCATCAACCACAGCTCCTATGGAGATCGGGTTGAACGTGCTGAATCTGTCGGGTTGATGAATTCCTGCCCGTTGGGGATACCAGGAGCAAGCCCCTTCTGATGGGGATGTTCTGGGCTTATGTTCCCTTATCCTTTCCTTTTGTTGACGCCTTCCCTGAAAGAGCGTATCATCGGCCAATGGCTATACACACCCTCTTGTTCGATTTGGATGGGACCTTGCTTCCCATCGACCAGGATCAATTCATGCATGCCTATTTCGGACTTTTTGTCCGCAAAGCAGGTGAACTCGGACTCGATGAGAAGGCTGCTCTCTCCGGCTTGCAGGCAGGCCTGAAAGCCATGCTCACAAACAACGGGGAGATGACCAACAAGGATCGCTTCGATTCTGTGTTCTCCCAAGTCAGCGGCATCGACAGCACCCGGTTCAACGAGCAGTTTTCCTCGTTCTACCAGCATGAGTTCCATCAGCTTGCAGCCTTTGCGAAGCCCTCATCGCTTGCCCATAGGATTGTGGAAACAGCGAAAGAAAAAGGATACCGGGTGGCCCTTGCCACCAGCCCTCTCTTTCCCGCTCAGGGCACCGAGGCACGGATTGGGTGGGCAGGTCTGCGTGCAGACCAGTTCTCGCTGGTCACCACCTATGAGACCTACCGGCATGCAAAGCCGCACTGGCACTACTACGTGCAGGTGTTGGATGAGTTGGGGGTTGATGCGTCCGAATGCCTGATGATCGGCAACGATGTCCGTGAGGACATGGTGGTGGCCGAACATGGCATGGAGACCTTTTTGGTCACCGACTGCCTGATCAACCGCGATGATCGTTCCCTGGACCCCTATAGAAAGGGAAGCCTGCAAGCATTTTCAGATTTCCTTGAGGAGTTGCCGCCATGCACACTGTAAAACCCTCCATCCTGACCAAACGTTGGGTGGTGATCCTTCTTGCAAGCCTCTGTGCCACGCTCTGGGGCAGTGCCTATCCCTCGATCAAGCTTGGCTATGAGCTGTTCGGTGTGGGAGCCGATGATACGGCTGCAAAGCTTGCCTTTGCAGGCCTGAGGTTTACCCTTGCAGGCCTTTTGGTCCTGGTGTTCCGCAGCCTGCAGAGGGGACCGAAGATGGCAATCAGAAGCCTCACTGCAAGATCTTCCCTCCAGATACTCCTGCTTGGTCTCTTGCAGACCACCATCCACTACTACTTTTTCTATGTCGGCGTCAGTTATACCACCGGTGCCAAGAGCTCCATCCTCAACTCGTCCTCAGTCTTTTTCAGTGCGGTGCTGGCACACCTTGTGTACAGCAACGACCATATCAGCCTTCGCAAGGGTTTGGGGATTCTGCTGGGCTTTGTCTCGGTGATCCTGGTGAATATCGAGCCGAATCTCTCGCTCACATTCCGCTTGCAAGGCGAGGGTTTTGTGGTCATTGCCGCCTTCTTGACCAGCCTGTGTGCACTCTACAGCAAACGCATCAGCGCTAAGGTGGACCCGGTGCTGCTCACTGCACTCCAGCTCTTCTCAGGCGGCTTCATCCTGCTGATGATTGCCTTGGGCATGGGTGCCTCGATGCCCAGAAGCGGTTTCTGGGGCTATGCCTTGCTGCTCTATATGGCAGCGCTCAGTGCCACGGCCTTCACCCTCTGGACTGCACTGCTGAAGCACAACAAGGTCAGCTCCATCACGGTATTCAACTTTCTGATCCCTGTGGTGGGGACCTTGCTCAGTGCCCTGGTTCTGGGCGAATCGATCCTGCGCCTGCAGTATCTTCTCGCCCTTCCCGTGGTTGTTCTGGGCATCGTGCTGGTCACTTACTCCAGCTCGAAGGAGCCGGTGTAGAGCCGCCAGTACTGACCCTTCTGTTCCATGAGCGCTTGATGCGTTCCCCGCTCTATGATGCTCCCATCCTCAAGCACCATGATCATATCAGCATTCCTGATGGTGGAGAGGCGATGTGCAATGACGAAGACCGTTCTTCCTTCCATCAGGGCGTCCATGCCCTTCTGCACCACCTCTTCGGTATGGGTGTCGATGCTGCTGGTTGCCTCATCGAGAATGAGAACCGGAGGATCTGCGACCAGGGCACGGGCAATGGAGATCAGCTGGCGCTGACCTTGGGAGAGTGAGGCCCCGTCTCCACTGAGATCGGTCCGGTACCCCTGCGGCAGGTGGGAGATGAAGGTGTCAGCATTCGAGAGCCTTGCCGCCTCATACACCTCCTCGTCGGTGGCATCGAGCCGCCCATAGCGGATATTCTCCAATACCGTCGTACTGAACAGGTGCACGTCCTGCAGAACCACCCCGAGCGATCGGCGAAGATCGTCCTTGCGGATTCTGTTGATGTTGATCCCATCATAGCGGATCTTTCCGTCAGCCAGGTCATAGAAACGGTTGATGAGATTGGTGATGGTCGTCTTGCCTGCACCGGTCGCCCCGACAAGGGCAATCTTCTGTCCCTGCTTTGCCTCGATGGAAATATCCTTGAGCACCAGTTTGTCGGGCACATAGCCAAAGTCGACATCATGGAGACTGACCCTCCCCTCAAGCGGAGTGAGCCTGCCTGTTCTCCCGTCCTTCCATGCCCAGCGTTCAGTCCTCTGCTCCGTTTCCTCCATCGTTTCGGTGACATTGACCAGGGTGGCTGTGCCTTCATCCACCTCTTTCTGCTCATCGAGCAGGGCAAAGATGCGCTTTGTTCCTGCCAATGCCATGGCAACCGAGTTGAGTTGGCTCGCCATCTGGTTGATCGGCATGTTGATCGTCCTGCTGAGCTGGAGGAAGGATGCGATGGCACCCAAAGTAAGGGCCCCGATCCCCGAGAGAGCAAAGAATCCGCCGACGATGGCCACCACCACATACTGGATGTAACTGATGTTTCCCATGATCGGCATGAGGATGTTCGCGAAGCGATTGGCATTGAAGGCATCGCCGGCGAGCTCCTCATTGAGCACGTCGAACTGCTGTTTTGCCTGCTGCTCGTGGGTAAAAACCTTGATCACTTTCTGCCCATTGATCATCTCCTCGATGTAGCCGTTGGTCTTGCCCAATGCCTTTTGCTGGGCGATGAAGTAGGAACCGCTCTTACGGGCGATGCGTGAGGTGATGTTGAGCATTGCCGTGAGCGAGAGGACCACCACCAAAGTCAGCTGCCAACTGGTGGCCAGCATGGCCAGGAAGATGGCAAGAACGGTAACGATGGAACTGAGGAAGTTGGGAATCGATTGGGTGACCATCTGCCTGAGGGTGTCGGCATCGTTGGTGTACAAGCTCATCAGATCGCCATGGGAACGGGTATCGAAGTACCTGATCGGCAGTGTCTGCATGTGGCTGAACATCTGGTCGCGGATGGTTTTCAGCGTTCCCTGGGCAATGGTGATCATCAGACGGTTTGTCAGGTAGGTGGCAAGCACACCACTTGCATAGATGACCGCCATGATGCCAAGCGCTCCCAGCAAGGGTGCATAGGAGACCACACCGGCAGCCGAGGCCAAGGGTGTGATGTAGGAGTCGATGAGAATGCGCAAAAAGAGTGAACCTGCCACAGCGGCAAGAGCGCTGATGAGGATGCAGGCAAAGACGATGAGAAGCCTGGCCTTGTAGGGACCGAGGATATAGGAAAACAGGCGCTTGAGAGTTGCCAGGTCTACTTTGGGTTTCTTGTTCGTAGGGGTTTTCATGCCTGTTCCTCCTTGCGCATCTGCCTCTCATACATGTGGCTGTACCGCTCGCAGGTACGCAGAAGTTCCTCGTGCGTTCCCATTGCCTGGATCTTTCCGTCGTCAAGCATGACGATCAGATTGCTGTCCATGACCGAGCTGACACGCTGGGCGATGATAATCTTGGTTGTTTCTTGCAATTCTGTTTTGAGTGCATCCCGGATCTTGGCATCGGTCCTGGTATCAACTGCACTGGTTGAGTCGTCGAGAATGAGAACCTTCGGCCTTTTCAGCAGGGCGCGGGCTATACAGAGACGCTGCCGCTGGCCTCCCGAGAGATTTGAGCCATCCTGTTCAAGGTAGGTCTCATAGCCGAGGGGGAGGGTCTTGATGAAGCCGTCTGCCTGGGCGATCCGGCATGCCCACCTAAGCTCTTCTTCACTTGCTTCCTCATTGCCCCATCTGAGATTATCGGCAATCGTGCCGCTGAACAGGACATTCTTCTGAAGCACCATGCCCACTGCTTTTCTCAAGCTTTCGAGGGAGTAGGTGCGAACATCCTTGCCTCCAACCTTGACCGAACCGCTGTCCACATCATAGAGGCGGGGAATGAGCTGGACGAGCGATGATTTTGCACTGCCGGTTGGGCCAAGGATGCCCACCGTATATCCACTCGGAATGGTCAGGTTGATGCCGAACAGGCAACGCTTGTCCACCGTTTTGGTGTAGCTGAAATCGACCAGTTCGAAGGTGATCGATCCGTCTTGTACGACGGTCTCCGGTGAAGCTTGCTCCACCAGATCCAGTTTTTCTGCAAGGACATCCTCGATCCTCTGGGCGCTTGCCTTGCTGATGGTAAGCATGACAAAGACCATGGACAACATCATCAGACTCATCAGGATCTGAGAGGTGTAGGTGATGAAACTCATCAATTGGCCGGTGGTCATGGAAGATGAGACGATCAGACGGGCCCCGATGTAGCTGATGGCAAGGATGCAGAGGTACATCGTCCCCTGCATCAACGGGCTGTTGAAGGCAATGATTTTCTCAGCTTTGCTGAAGTCCTGGAAGATTTCTTCTGATACGTTGCCGAATTTCTTGATCTCATGCTGTTCCCGCACAAACGATTTCACCACACGGACGGCACGGATGTTCTCCTGCACCACCGTGTTGAGCTTGTCGTACGTCTTGAAAACCCGCGTGAAGATGGGGTAGGCAGCCCTGATGAGGAAGAAGAGCCCGATGCCGAGTATAGGGATGGCCACGAGATACACGAGGCTGAGGGTGTTGTTGATGGTGAAAGCCATGAAAAAGCTGAAGATCAGCATGACTGGGCTTCTGACTGCGATACGGGTAAGCATCTGGTAGGCATTCTGGACATTGGTCACATCGGTGGTGAGGCGGGTGACCAGTGAAGAAGTGGAGAAGCGGTCGATATTCGCGAACGAGAAGTTCTGGACCGAATGGTAGAGGCCCCTGCGGACGTTCTTGGCAAAACCGGTGGAAGCCTTTGCGGCAAAGTGACCGGCCAATACGCCGAAGAGAAGAGCTATGGAGGCACAGGCCAGCAAGATCAGGCCCCACTTCACAATCTCGGACAGATTCCCGGCATCAATACCTCTGTCGAGCAGAAAAGCCATGAGGAAGGGAATGGTGACATCCATGATGACTTCAAGGACAACAAAGAGGATGGTAAGCAGGGTGGGCAGTTTGTTTGCCCCAATTTGGTTTCGTAAGTGTTTCAGCATCAGCAGGTTTCCAATGTGGTTTTCAGTTTTTCGGCGATGGCGAAGAACTGGCTCAGCTCCTCGTCGGTAAGGGCCAGTTCAAGCTTTTTTTCGAAGGCATTGACCAAGCCCAGATGTTCGTTGCACAGGTTCTTGGCAGTGTCGGTAAGAACCACCCGTTTCTGCCGCTTGTCCTGTGTATCCTCAACTCGGCTGACCAAGCCCTCACTCTCCATTCCCGACAAGATGTTGGTCATGGTGGAGCGCCTGATGCCCAGATGTTGTTGCAGTACAGCTTGTTGCACCTCTTCGACCCGATGATGGGCAAAATAGCCCAGGATGTGGCTGCGTACCGCTGTCGCGGCACTATGCTGCTCATCCCTGAGCTGTTTTCCCATCGCCCGCGAAAGAAGATGGGAGAGGGTTTTTATGGTCAATCCGATTCGGTGGGTATCATCCATGTTGTGCTTCCAATTGTTAGGATGCTAACGATAATACCAAAAGGGTTCCTCTTCGGCAACACCTGAATGATGAAGAACTGTGATGAAAAGCAGAGGCCCCGAATGGGGCCCCTTTGCATCAGAAGAGTTGGGTGTAGGCTTTGAGCACCTCATCGCCCTCACAGCCGTTGAGCACCTTTGTTGCCAGGACCTTGCCCAGCTGGACTCCTTCCTGGTCAAAGCTGTTCAGGTTCCAGGCAAAACCCTGGAACATCACCTTGTTCTCAAAGTGGGCAAGCAGGGCCCCCAGTGTTCTTGCATCCAGACGCTTTGCGAAGAGCAGGCTTGAAGGTCTGCCCCCGGGGAAGCGCTTGTTCGGGTTGGCATCTTCCTTCCCTTTTGCGAATGCCACGATCTGGGCAACCAGATTTGCGTTGAGCTTGGTCTGGCTGGTCGAGCCTTCGACAACCACATCTTTCAGGTATTGTGATTCCGAAAAGCCGATGAACTGCAACGGGATGATATCCGTACCCTGATGCAGAAGCTGGTAGAAGGAGTGCTGTCCATTGGTGCCGGGCTCGCCGAAGATGACCGGTCCGGTGGGATAGGAGAGGGCCTGCCCGTCGCGGTTGACTTGCTTCCCGTTGCTCTCCATGTCGAGCTGCTGCAGATGGGCCGGAAACCGGCTCAGGGCCTGGGAGTAGGGAAGTATGGCTGTGGTGGGGCACGAAAGGACGTTTCGCAGATACAAGCCGATCAAGGCATCAAGCAGAGCGGCGTTCTCGGTTACCTTTGCTGTGCGTGCAAGCAGGTCGGCTTCATGAGCCCCCGCAAGCAGTTCTTGGAATACTGCAAATCCGAAGGCAAGCGAGAGGATGACACCTCCGACAGCACTGGTGCTGCTGTAGCGTCCACCGATGTAGTCATCAATGAAGAAGGCCTCAAGGACGGAAGAGGAGGATGCAAGCGGACTGGTCTTGCTGGTGACAGCCACCATGTGCTTGTCTGCATCAATTCCGCTGATGTTGCTCGCCTTGATGGCCTCTATGACCAGATCACGGTTGGTGAGGGTTTCCAGCGTTGTCCCGCTCTTGGAGACGAGGATGAAGAGTGTTCTCTCCAGGTCGAGCCTGCTGATGACAGCCTGGGCATCGTCGGGATCGACATTGCTGATGAACTGCGCTTCAAGTGTTTCCAGCCCTTCTGCTTCGCACCAGCCCTTCAGGGCAAGGTACAAGGCTCTCGGGCCGAGGTCGCTTCCTCCGATACCTACCTGAACCACGGTGGTGAACCGTTTTCCGGTGGACCCCAGGATTGCCCCGCTTCTCACGTCATCGGAGAATCTCTTGATTTTTTCCAGCTGCTCTTGGTAGAACAAGCCTTTGTCCTCTCCGTCAGCGACTACGGTCTTGCCTACCTTGCCCCGGGTGAGGTGGTGCAGCACAAGGCGCTTTTCCCCTGGGTTCATCACCTCTCCATCGACGACGGCCTGATATTTTTCGATCAGGCCCAACTCATCGCTGAGCTCTTGCATCAGATCCAGATGGGCTTTTCCGATTGGCATGGCGGCATACTGATAGGTAAGCCCCCCGCCGGCAGGGACCTGGAAGGACTTGATTCGCTGTGCATCCAGCACCTGCTGGATCTGTTCAGGATTGCACTCCTTGAGCTTTGCAAATACGGTGCTTTGGTCGAGATTCTTATAGGTCATGGTTCTTCTCCTCAGGGTACACAAAAGCCCCTCCATTGTAGGCGGAGGGGCGTTGGTGTGCAAGCAGTGCTACTCCTCGATATCGGGGATGCGGGTCTTGAAGCTCTCTTGCAGGTCTTCCTTGGTCATACCCTCGCGGAGGATGACAAAAATGGTGTCATCGCCTGCCAGCGTGCCAAGGATTTCCGGAATGGCCAGAACATCCAAGGCGATGCCGACTGAGTTGGCATGCCCGGGTCTGGTTTTGATGACGCCGAAGTTCCCGGAAAACTCGATGGAGAGGATGCCCCTGCGGACGTCCTGGATATAACTCTTCTCGGATTCGCTGATCAGGTCATTCTCCGGCAGGCTGTAGTAGTATCCCGACCAACCGTCGGAAATCTTGCCTACCTTGAGCATCTTCAGATCCCTCGAAAGGGTGGCCTGAGTGACTGAGTATCCTTCGTTTCTGAGCATCTCCAGCAGGGTGTCCTGGTTGTCGATTCTGTTGTTCTTGATTAATTCCTTGACCACCGCCAACCGGTTGTGTCGTTCCCTCATGGTTTGGATTCTCCTGGAATGGAATATTTATGCGATTTACACGAATAAAGATACAGTACTATCGCAACCATTGCAAGCTTCAGGATCGGGAATTTGTCCAACTCACAAAAGCCCACGGCAATTGCCGAAGCACAGGATGTACGCTGGTGCATCCATGCATCCCGTCTTGTTTTCCTGAGGGCAGCACCAGGCTGTCATTCCCTACCGTTTGCCCAAAACGGGTATTTTGCGGCTTTGCTGCCTTTCCTTATTGGACAGGGGCATTCTGTCCAACTCTTGACCTCAGCCCTCCCTTATAGCAGACTACAGCATGATCGGTATTGGAGGAGGTTCCTATGACAATCGTGTATATTCTTTTGGCTCTTGTGGTGTTGCTCGGCCTCTATGTGGTGAGCGTCTACAACAGGTATGTCCGGCTGAGAAACCAGAGTGAGGAAGCGGAAAGTGCCATCGATGCACATCTGAAGCAGCGCTACGACCTGATACCCAATCTGGTTGAGACCGTAAAAGGATATGCCAAGCATGAGGAGCAGACCTTCACCAGTGTCATTGAGGCACGCAACAAGGCGATGAGCGCCACCACCATGGTGGACAAGGACAATGCCGACAAAGCCTTCAGCTCCACCCTCAAGTCGCTGTTCGCACTCAGTGAAGCCTATCCTGACCTCAAGGCGAACCAAGGGTTCCTGGACCTCCAGGCTCAACTGCAGAAGATTGAGGAACAGTTGCTCAATGCCCGCAAGTACTACAATGCGATCATCAAGCAACTGAACACCATCTGTGAGGTGTTTCCCTCATCGTTGGTTGCTGCAATGGTTCACTTTGCCAAGAAGCCCTATCTTTCCATCGAGGAGGAGGCCCGCGCCCGGGTCGAGGTGAAGTTCTGATGAAAAAACCAGCCCTGCTTGTTGTAGTGTTGCTTCTCTCTCTCGCTTCCCTTGGTGCCCAGGACTACGTGTTTGAGTCCTACCACCTGGAGATGGGGGCGAACCTTGACAACAGCTACACCGTCGATGAGCGTATCACGGCCAACTTCTCCACGCCAAGGCACGGTATCTATCGGGAGATACCGATACGCTTTGGCAGGCAGAAAGTGAAAATCAGGGACCTGCAGGCAAATGAGCCGATCAAGCAGGACTCCGTATCCTCAGACTACGTCACCTTTCGTCTTGGTTCCGAAGACAGGACCGTGACGGGCCTGAAAGAGTACCGGATCGCCTATACCTACGCCATTGGTGATGACCGCATCGAGGAGTATGATGAGTTCTACTACAATCTGCTCGGTCCCGGCTGGCAGGCTCCGATCAAGGAGTTCACCTTCCGCGTCACCTTTCCCAAGCCAGTCGATCCTTCGATGGTCTTCCTTACCGGAGGTGTGTATGGATCAACTGCCCAACGGGGAAGCTTTACCGTAAGCTCTGACGGCAGGACCATCATTGGGAAGGCTTCTGATATGCAGGTCGGGGAGGCCCTGACGCTTAGGGTACAGATGGAGAACGGGTACTTTTCGGAAGTGAAACCGTTTGTGGATTACACCATCCCCGCATCCGTGCTCGCCTTGTTGGTCGCCCTTGCATCTGCAGTGCATGCAACCATGATCTTCCGCAAGTATGGGCGCGATGATGTCTTCGTTCCGGTTGTCCGCTTTGAGCCTCCTGAGGGACTTTCTCCTTTGGAAGTTGGCTATCTTGCCGATGGTTCGGTGGACAACAAGGATATGACCAGTATGCTTTTCTATTGGGCGGACAAGGGTCTGATCTCCATCGAGGAGAAGGGACGAAAGGATTTTGTGTTCACCAAGCTCTTGGAATGCCCTACCTTCAAGAAGCATGAGAAAAACCTGTTCAATGGTTTCTTTGCCTGCGGTGACGGGAATCAGGTTACGCTGAAGCAACTGGAAAGCGGCAAGTTCGGTGATGCCTTGGGCAAAGCCCGTACCGAGGTGGTTGCCTACTTCAAGGGAGAACGCAAGCTGCAGGACAGCAAAGCTGAGAAGATGCGGGCGGTCGGCATTCTCTATGGTGCCTTGGCTGCGGTTCTTCTTGCCATAGGCTCCACCATCACGATGATAGAGGGGGAGACCATGGTGCTGATGATCATCGGCATCTTCAGTGTCGGGTTCTCAGCGTTGGCTGCAAGCCGCCTGGTTGCAGTATGGGAGATGAGCTCAGCAATCAAAAAGGGTTTCAAATTCTTTGGTCTGGCCCTGTACGTGTTGCTGATGACCCTGGTTGCTTTCTTCTTCGAGGCGTATGTCCTCGAACACGGAATTTTCTTTTCCGTAGTGATCTCCCTTGCCTTGGTGCTGATTCCGGTCTATCTCGGTTTCTTGGCCATTGTCACCGGAAAACGCAGTGCCTATGCACAGAAAAGGCTGGAAGAGATTGTCGGGTATCGTGATTTCATCAGCAAAGTGGAAATCGACAAGCTCAAGCTGATGATCGATGGCGACCCCCAGCTCTTCTACCATGTCTTGGGATATGCAATTGTGCTTGGGCTTGAGGATGTGTGGGCGAAGAAGTTTGCCAAGATCAGCTTTGCCGAGCCGAGTTGGTATGTGGGCAGCCGCCCTGTCCGGGATGCCCTGTTTTACAGTGCACTTTCCCATCGTCTCGGATCGGCTGTGGTGGAGAAGGCGGTCTATACCCAGGCAAAGAGCGGGTCACGTTCACCAATCGGCTCTTCCTTTGGCTCCAGTGGTTTCAGTGGGGGTGGTTTTGGCGGTGGCGGTGGTGGCGCATGGTAACAGCACAGAACATCAAGGCCGGTCTCTACCGGCACTTCAAGGGTGGGCTGTATGAGGTGCTTGAGTGCGTCATCAACAGTGAGAGCCTGGAATCGATGGTCCTCTACCGACCGGTAGGTTCTCCAACGCTGTGGGTACGCCCCTACTCCATGTTCTTCGAGGAAGTTGAGCGGGACGGCAAGAGTATCCCACGCTTTCAGTTTGTTTCCGAGCAGATCCAGTGATATAGAAAAACGGAGCCGAAAGGCTCCGTTCCCGTTACTGAATCATGGGTTGTATGGTTAGTTGCGATAGTTTCCGTGCATCGGCCGGGGTTTTGCAATCGCTTCGTTCACACGAAGATTGCGCCCACCGAAATCCTTGCCATCAAGCTGGGAAATTGCGGCGTCGGCTGCTGCATCCTCCTCCATTTCCACGAATGCAAACCCCTTGGGGCGGCGTGTTTCGCGGTCAATGATGATATTGGCACTCAAAACAGTGCCGTACTGTGCGAACAGGTCCCGAAGTTCTTCTTCGGAAGTGTTGTAACTCATGTTTCCAACATAGATTTTCTTTGCCATTCAAAGCATCCTTCACAGGCTCAGCCTGTCTTGCAATATTGCTTCATGTGGCGCAGTCTTGAACTCTTACCTGTCTGCGGGGAGCGATTCAGTAACGCACGCGTGCGAACATTTAGGAATTACGTACCAGCTGCAACACAAAAACGAAAGCAAGTAAACCGTAGCACGCGCCCATTTGGCTGTCAATTCTCCGCCCTCCCCAAAGCAGGTGGTTTTTCTTGACTGCCGGCAAGGACATTTACTCTTGCATTTCTCCAACATTCTTTGCATGATGTCGAGCATGAACAGCAATATACTTGGATTGGTCATTTCGTTTCCCTTTTTGGCAGTGGTAATTGCAATAGGAATTCTTCTGAAGAGAGTATTCTCTATTTCCAGCGAATCGATGCGCAAGTTCATCCATATAGGGGTGTCCAACTGGTGGTTCATTGAAGTGAACTATTTCACCTCAATCGGCTATGCCTTGCTTGGGCCGATTGCATTCATCATTCTCAACAGCCTCTTTACCTTCCTTGGGTGGGGCAAGAGCCTGGGGATGGATGACAAGAAGCGAAACTATGGGTTGATATATTTCCCCATCACCCTGCTGATTCTGGTGATCTTGCAGTTCCAGGGAGTAGTCTCTTCGCTTTCCTGTACGATTTCCGTCATGATCATGGGCTACGGGGATGGCCTTGCCGCTCTCTTTGGTGCGAAGTGGGGGAAGAAAAAGCTCCCGCTTTCCTTTGCCACCAAGTCCTATCTGGGATGCTTGGTCATGGCGTTGGTGAGTTTCCTTGTCACCTTCATCGGCCTTGTTGCATTCACCAGCATCGGCTTGCCCACGGTTGTGTTGGTCTCTCTGGTCATCGGCCTCCTGTGCAGTGCCGCCGAAGCGGTAACCCCCTTCGGTCTGGACAATATCACCGTCCCCTTCCTGGCTCTCCTCATCCTTGAGGTGTTGGTATGAGCAGGTACGCAAACCTTGTGGAACCCAACGGTTCGCTCTCCTCTCTGTTCAATCAGGTGTTTTTCTCTTTGCCGTTTGCCTTCTGGGCTCTTGCCCTGATCATGCTGGTGGTCTCGGTTGCATCCTATAAAAGCAAGCAACTGACGCTTGGCGGATCTTTTGCTGCGTTCCTGGTGGGGCTCATACCCACCTATGTGCTTGGGTTCGGTGCCCTTGCCACCTTGTTGCTGTTCTTCATTGCTGCAGGGGTTCTGGGCAAGATTGCAAAGAGAATCTGTACCGTGGATGTCATGAAGATCCACAAGAAAGGGGGAACCCGTGACGCGATGCAGGTGTATGCGAACGGGTTCATGGCTCTGCTTGCAGGGCTGTTGTACGCACTGAATCCTACCATGTCGTTCTTGGTGATGTTCGGCTCGACTGTTGGCGAAGCGGCAAGCGATACGTTTGCAAGCGAGGTGGGAATCCTCTCCAAGACAAAGCCGGTTTCCATCATCACCGGCAAGCCCATGACCCCCGGGCTGAGCGGGGCTGTCAGCCCGCTTGGCCTCGCTTCAGGCTTATTGGGAGCAGTGCTCATCGGACTCTGCTTCTGGGGTTGTTTCCTCCCCCTTGCGCCCAAGAGTGCCGCCTATGCCTCGGTGGTTGCCCTCAGTTCCTTTTTCGGCTGTCTTATAGACAGCGTATTGGGAGCAACGGTACAGGCTCACTACTATGATGAGGTCAATGACCGTATCACCGAGCGCTCTGAGGTGGATGGCCGAACGCTTGTGCTTGAGAGGGGAGTCCGATGGATTGACAATGACATGGTGAACTTCATGAGCAACGTGATTGCGGCGCTGTTCGGCATGTCCATGAGCCTCTTGATCGGGTAAGTTGCATTTTCCCCTTGCTTCTTGGCCCGTTTGTTTGTATGTTACATCACGGTGGACCCGTAAGGGGTCTGCTATGTGTTATCGCACCACATATTCTTTAAGTGAGGATATTTAGTATGGCAAAACAATTGCAGTTCAGTGAAGAGGCACGCAAGTCATTGGTGACTGGTGTCGAGAAGATCTCCCGCGCAGTCATGTCGACGCTTGGCCCGAAGGGACGTTTGGTCGTCCTTGACAAGAAGTTCGGCGCTCCCACCGTTACGAAGGACGGGGTTTCCGTAGCTCGCGAGGTTGAGCTTGAGGATCCGTTTGAAAACATGGGTGCACAGCTTCTGAAGGAAGTTGCCACCAAGACCAATGATGTCGCCGGAGACGGTACCACCACCGCTACCGTTCTTGCTTGGTCCATCACCAAGGAGGGTATGAAGAGTGTGGCAGCCGGAGTGAATCCGATGGGCATCCGCCGTGGTATCGACAAGGCTGTGGCAGACGCTGTCGCCGAGATCAAGAAACAGGCGAAGATGATCAAGGACAAGGAAGAGATTTCCCAGGTTGCTTCCATCAGCGCCAACAACGACCGCACCATAGGTGATGAGATCGCCAATGCAATGGAGAAGGTCGGCCTGGATGGCGTCATAACCGTTGAGGAATCCAAGACCATCGAGACCACCACCGATTTCGTCGAGGGCATGCAGTTCGATCGCGGCTATCTGTCCGCATATTTCTGCAACAACCGCGACACCATGACCGCAGTGCTCGATGACCCGTTCATCCTTATCTATGACAAGAAGATTTCCAACATGAAGGAACTTCTGCCGATTCTGGAGAAGATTGCCCAGTCCAGCAAGCCGCTGCTCATCATTGCAGAGGATGTGGACGGTGAAGCTCTTGCAACCTTGGTTGTCAACAGCGTCCGTGGCATCCTGAATGTCGTTGCTGTCAAGGCTCCCGGTTTTGGTGACCGCCGCAAGGCAATGCTCGAGGATATCGCCATTCTTACCGGAGGCGAGGTGATCAGCGAGGAACTTGGCCTGAAGCTCGAGAATGCAGACCTTTCCCAGCTTGGCAGAGCCAAGAGCGTGAAGGTGGAGAAGGAAAACACCACCATCATCAATGGCAACGGCAAGCAGAGTGACATCAAGGACCGCATTGCCCAGATCAAGGTCCAGATTGGTGACACCACCAGTGACTACGACCGTGAGAAGCTCCAGGAGAGACTGGCCAAGCTTGCCGGTGGTGTTGCAGTGCTGAATGTCGGTGCTGCCACCGAGGTTGAGCTGAAGGAGAAGAAGCACCGGGTCGAGGACGCCTTGAGCGCAACCCGTGCAGCCATCGAAGAGGGTGTCATCCCCGGTGGTGGCGTTGCTCTTGTCCAGGCTGCCCAGACTCTGGAGAAGACTGACCTGAGCAAGATGACCGAAGATGAGAAAGTCGGGTACAAGATTGTACGGCGCGCCCTTGAGGAGCCTATCCGCCAGATTGCGGAGAATGCAGGCCTCGACGGTTCGCTCATTGCCGACAAGTGCAAGCACGAGAAGGCCGGCATCGGATTTGATGCTGAGAACCTCAAGTGGGTCAACATGTTTGAAAGCGGAATCATTGATCCGGTGAAGGTTACCCGCAGTGCACTGCAGAATGCAGCGTCCATTGCATCCCTGATCCTGACCACTGAATGCGCCATCACCGATATTCCTGCTCCCCAAGCCCCTCCCATGGGCGGCGGTGCTGAAGGAATGGGCGGAATGATGTAAGTGTGAAGGTGTTTGAGCGGGGGCCGCAGTGTTGCGGCCCCTCTTTCCGTATATAGCACCGAAATATGGTAAAACTTGACTACCATGTAGTGAACGTGCTACTTTTATCGATACTTGGAAAATTGGATGCGAAGGTAACTTCCACCTCTTTTCTGCATCCGATTTCTTGCAAAGTGAGGATCACCCATGTTTTCATTGCTTAGTGCTATGGCTACCCCAGAGGCATCTGGCGGTGCCGCAGGTTCCACCGGCTCCATGATGACGACCTTCGTAACGTTTGGTCTCATCATTGTCATCTTCTATTTTCTGATCATCCGTCCGCAGAAGAAGCGTGACAAGGAGACCAAGGAGATGCTTGCTGCCATCAAGAAAGGGGACAAGGTAGTCTCCATTGGTGGTATCCACGGTACTGTCTTGGCGGTCAAGGAGACCACTGTAGTAGTAAAGGTCGATGACAATACGCGCATCGAATTCTCCAGGAATGCAATCAGCAGCATCGTCGACCGCAAGGCCGAAGGCACTTCCGCTTCCAGCAAAAAGAAGGCGAAGAAGGAAGAGCAGGTCAGCGCACCCGAGACAAAGAGTGAGAGTGCTGCCGTCGAAGCTGATGCCGAGAAAAAAGACAACAACTAATCTATTAAAGACAATCTGGAGAATATCATGAAAAAACGGAGTCGTCTGGTGATCGTTCTGGTGGTCGTCTTGTTGTGCGGATACTTCTTGTATCCCACGATTGCGTGGTATGGATTCGTACCGCAGGACGCCAAGGAACTGGCAACAGGCTCAAATGTACAGATCAAGGAGTACTCTCGTGGACAGGCTTCACGGGATCTTCGTGCACTGAAGGATCTGGTGGCGCAGGATGCACAGCAAACCTTGCCCTCAGAGTATGCATACCTCAAGGATGTTGCAAAGGCCAACTACAAGGCCATGAAGCGTTCGGTCCCCAGAACATGGACGATCGAGGCTCTCTTTGCAGGGTTCTACAATGAGCAGGGTATGTTTGATGCCGCCGAGTCCTACTACCGGACCAGCTTGCTTGAGCTGAAAGCCTTGGGCAACAAGGCTCTCCAGTTGGGCTTGGATCTTCGCGGTGGTATGAGCATCCTGCTTGAGGCGGATACTGCTGCTTTTGAGGCGAAAAAGGGTTCTTCTGCTTCTGCTTCAGAGGTTTCCGAGGCAATCCGCCAGGACATCGAGATCCTGGAGAAGCGCATCGACCAGTTCGGCGTCAGTGAGCCGGTCATCAGGTTGCAGGGAAGTGACCAGATCCTCATCGAGGTTCCTGGTGCTGCCGACCCCGAGCGCGTAAACTCCTTCCTCCGCGGCAAGGGCTCCTTGGTCTTCAAGATGGTTGACAATGAGCTCAGTACCCAGCTTGCAGAGTATTACCAGGCAAATCCGTCCGAAGTCTACACCGATACAGGCGCCTTGAAGCAGCCCTCCTTCCTGCCCGCAGGAAAGATTGCCGCCGGCTACTATGTCAGCGATGAGTACGGTATCGACGAGCTTGAGCGCTATGTGGTCATCGAGGAAGCAGTCGGCCTGGATGGTATGCATCTTGAGAGTGCAACTACGGGAACCGATGGCATCACCGGCAGGCCGGTGGTCAACTTCCAGCTTGACAGCCTTGGTGGGGATATCTTCTACAAGCTGACTTCCACCAATGTGGGCAATACGCTTGCAGTGGTCATGGATGGCAAGGTCAAGGCCATGGCAACCATCAATGAGGGTATCCGCAATCAGGTCCAGATTTCCGGCTTCAACGCCGAGGAAGCAAACGACCTCGCCATTGTGCTGCGTACTGCCGCCTTGCCGATCGAGCTGGTGGTTTCCAGCCAGCAGGCAGTGGGTGCAACCCTTGGTGAAGATGCCGTCAATGCAGGCGTGAAAGCGATTGCCGTCGGTCTCATTTTGGTCATCATCCTCATGTTTGCGTACTACCACGTCAGTGGCTTGGTCGCCGACCTGGCCCTGATTTTCAACCTGTTCATCATGATCAGTGTTCTCTCTGCCTTCAACTTCACCCTGACACTGACCAGTGTTGCCGGTCTCATCCTGACTTTGGGCATGGCGGTCGATACCAACGTCATCATCTTTGAGCGCATCAAGGAAGAGCGAAGGTTGGGCAAGAGCGACATTGCTTCGATCAAAGCAGGTTTTGACAAGGCTTTCTGGACCGTCATGGACGCCAATATCACTACGATCATTGCGGCCCTGGTTCTTTCCCAGCTGGGAAGCAGTTCTGTCAAGGGTTTTGCGAATACGCTCGCTATCGGTATCGTCAGTTCGGTGTTCACCGCGCTGTTCGTATCGCATCTCGTTTTTGATGCGACCGTAGCTCACCGCGAGGGTAAGAAGCTGCACATCAGCTGGAGGAAAAACTAAATGCTTAAGAACGATATTCCTGTCATCAAACTGCGCTGGTATTCCTGGGCTTTGGCTGGAGTCCTCCTGATTGCCGGAGTCATCTCCTTGGTCGCGTTCGGTGGATTCAACCTTGGGGTTGACTTCGAAAGCGGTCTCAGCCAGCGCATCCAGGTTGCACCGGTTGGCCTTGAAGTCACCTACAGTGGCAACAAGGATGCCGTGCTCTCCATCAGCGGCTCGGCTCTCTCGCTTGAGGTTCGTGGCGATGAAGGGGTTTCCACCACTTCATTCCGCTTCGCTGCCTATCCTACGGCAAAGGACCTTGCTTCAGCCCTCGCAGGCGTTGCACAGGTTTCTGCAACCGCAGTAGACGGCTCGCTCAAGAGTGAGGATCTGCTCTCCGGATACGGATTCCCTGCAACCCTTTCCGCAACACCCACCAGGTTGAACTTCCAGAGCACCGGCAATGCTTCCATTGAGGATGTACGCTCGGCTCTCGCTTCCTTGGGCAATGTGAAGGTGCAGACAGTCGGTTCGGCAACCAGCCAGACCTTCCAGGTCCGCTTGGGGATCAAGGACAATTCCACCCAGTCTTCCATGGAAGATGAGGTGAAGGCAGCTCTTGCCGCCCACTTCGGTGAAGGCGATGTGGTAGTCCTGCAGAGTGACTACATCGGTCCGAAGTTCAGTGCAACCCTGCTTTCCAGCTCCATCCTGGCTATCGTGGTTGCCATGGCCCTGATCCTGGTGTATGTCTGGATCCGTTTCCGCTTCGCCTATGCAGTCTCTTCCCTGATCGCATTGCTGCATGACATCCTGATGATGCTCACTGTCATCTCGCTGTTGCGCCTTGAGTTCTCCAGCACCACGATTGCAGCCTTGCTGACGATCATCGGGTACTCACTCAACAATACGATCGTCATCTTTGACCGTGTCCGTGAAAACGTGATGCTCAACAAGGATGCTTCTCTCGCGGCTCACATCAACAGAAGTGTGACCCAGTCGATGAGCAGAACCATCATGAGCGCCGTCACCACCTTGGTTGCAATTCTCCCCTTGGCAATCTTTGCCTCGGGTGATATCCAGCTCTTTGCGGTGAACATGGGCTTCGGCATTCTCTTTGGTACCTTCTCTTCCAACCTGCTCGCACCTGCGATGCTCTATTGGATCAGCAAGGCCCAGAAGAAGGCCAATGTGGAACAGGTGGTTCAGAAGACTGAGTAGGCTGAACTCACAGCTTATCCTGAAAGCGCTGCCGTGGGGTTATCTTGCGGTGGCGTTTTTGTCATACTGGGGAATTATGAAGATAGTACTGTCCAAGACAATGGGGTATTGCAACGGCGTCTCACGTGCACTCGATCTGGCCGAGCAGGCCATAGAAGAGGCCAAGGGCCGAGAGTTGCCGGTCTACTCGTTGGGAAAGCTTATCCATAACCGGCAGGTGTGCGAGCATTTTAGGGATGAGGGTCTGGAGGAGATAGCACATCCTGAGGGGCATGATACTGGTGTGGTCATCCTGCGTGCCCATGGAATACCTGACCGCCTACGCAGTGAATTCGTTGATGCTGGTTTCACCCTCATTGATGCCACCTGCCCTGTGGTGAAGCGCAATCTTCGTCTCATTGCCAAGTACAGCAAGACCCATTCCATTCTCGTTGTCGGTCACAAGGGACATCCGGAGTCGATAGCGATGCAGGGGGTTGTGGTCGAAGGTTCTGTATGCCCCACCACCTTGCTTTGTGCTGTTGAGGATGTGAGGGCTCTTCCCAAGGGCCGATCCTATGCTGTTTTCGTCCAGACAACCTTTGACCAGCAGCTCTGGACTGAGATTCGTAGTGCCCTCGTGGAGCGTACCCAGACGGGCTCAGAGATGTTTTTTGTCAATGAGATTTGCCCTAACTCCATCAACAGGCGACAAGCGGTCATCGAATTGGCAGAGCAGTGTGATGCCGTGGTGGTGATCGGGGGCAAGGAGAGTGCCAATACGAGAGCACTCTATACCTTGGCCCTGGAAATGGGCAAACCTGCCTGGCACATAGAGGATGCATCGCATGTTGTTCCCGAGATGTATGAGTATGCTACACTAGGGGTGACGGCAGGAGCTTCCACTCCCTCATCCCTGATCGATGAGGTTGTCCAGAGACTGCAACAGGAGTAATGCATGAACACAACGAACAGAGGGATTCCCATTCCCACCATCAAGCGTTTCCCGTCATACCTCAGATTGCTCAAGGGGTATCGTGATGAGGGTATGCAGACCGTGTCTGCTACCGTTCTTGCGGAAGAGTTGGGACTCAAGCCGATCCAGGTGCGCAAGGATATCTCCTGCACCGGCATCGAGGGGAAGCCGAAGGTGGGATTTACCGTCATCAAGCTCATCGATGCAATCATCCATACCCTCGGATGGGACAATGCAACCGATGCCATTCTCATCGGAGCAGGGCATCTCGGTTCGGCTCTTGCCCGGTATGAGGGATTTGAGAGCTATGGACTGAAGATTGTTGCTGCGTTTGACATTGACCCAAGCAAGTGCGGATCGTTTCTGGGGGAGGTCCCGGTCTTCCCGCTCGACCAGCTCAGCCGATACATCGAGGAAAACCATGTGAATATCGGCGTTCTGGCCGTTCCTGCCGTCCAGGCCCAGGAAGTTGCTGAGCTGCTGGTCTCCTGTGGCATTCTGGCAATCTGGAACTTTGCCCCGAAGGACCTGAAGTTGCCCGAGCGTGTGGTGGTCCAGCGTACGGATCTTGCCACCAGTTTTGCCGTGCTCTCCGCCAAGGTAAAGCGAAAGATGAACAAGGAAGAGTTGCTCGGGGAAGAGGACGAGTGGTAAAACAAATGCATTGTTTGGTGAATTGTTTTTGCAGAATGATAAATAATGTGAAGACAGTAATAATAAAAACAGATTTAGCCGAATAATCTACCATTAAATTGTGGTACGTTCACGAATAAAATACCTTAATCACTAAATTTATTGACGTCTCCCCAACCTTCGCGTTAGTATGTGGCCAGCATAAGAACATGAGGTTTTCAGCATGGAAAAATTGGTCGTCGAGCTCTGTATGGGAAGTTCCTGTTTCGCCCGGGGCAATGCGCAAACGCTTGCTGCCTTGGAGACCTTCCTCAAAGAGGAGGGTCTGGGAGAACGTGTGGAACTGGTTGGGCATCTCTGCCTTGGTTCTTGCTCAAAAGGACCCAATCTGAGAATTGGGGAGACAACCTACAGTGGTCTTGACGCTGCCTGTGTCATTGACCTTGTCCGCTCTGCGCTGAAAGACCAGGGAGCGATGGTATGATCCACCCCATCTATACCGAGCTGACCGAGTGCCGCGACTGTTACAAGTGTGTGCGTGGCTGTCCGGTGAAGGCCATCCAGGTCAAGGACGGTTCGGCAGTGGTTGTGAAAGACCGTTGCATTTACTGCGGACACTGTGTGGACATCTGCCCCTCCCATGCAAAGAAGATTCGCAACGACCTTGCCCGTGTCCGCCAGTTCCTTACCAGTGGGCGGAAAATCTACTGCAGTCTTGCCCCCTCTGCTGCATCCGAATTTCCTGACGGAATGGATGCCTTGGTCCTTGCCTTGCACCAGCTTGGGTTCAGTGGGGTCAGTGAGACCGCTCTGGGAGCAGCTTTGGTCAATGAAGCCATCGAGACGTATGCCCTGGAGCATGATGGCGCTTGCAACAAGATTTCCACTGCCTGCCCAACAGTGGTCCAGGCCATCAAGAAGTACTATCCGTCCTTGGTTGACCATCTGAGCAACATACCCTCTCCGCTGCAGTGCCACAGCGCCTAT
Organism: uncultured Sphaerochaeta sp.; assembly: GCF_963667405.1. Taxonomy (NCBI): domain Bacteria; kingdom Pseudomonadati; phylum Spirochaetota; class Spirochaetia; order Spirochaetales; family Sphaerochaetaceae; genus Sphaerochaeta; species uncultured Sphaerochaeta sp. The sequence goes on from NZ_OY763408.1 coordinate 3,137,882, forward strand.
CTTCGCAAGCTGTACGGCCAGGAGATCGGCATTGTGTTCATCGGGCCTTGCATCGCCAAGAAAGTGGAAGCGGATGAGACTCCCGGCTATCCCGATTTTTCCCTCACGTTCGAGGAGCTTCGCACCTGGCTGGATCTGGAGCATTTCGATCTTGCCCTTCTCTCTGCCCAGATTGCCGCTGACCCAACCCTGGTTCCTGCCTTTGTGCCGTGCAGGGCAGGCAAGTCCACACTCTATCCGGTGGAGGGCGGCATGATCGCCTCCCTTGCCTGGGGTTCCGATCCATTCCAGACCCATGCGGTGGCCATCAGTGGTTCCACCCAAGTGCTGGGTACTCTTGGAGGGATGCAGTGCGGACAGGAGCACAACAACTTCCTGGAATTGCTCTTCTGTGAAGGCGGGTGCATCAACGGGCCCGGAGCGGAAAAGGGGCGTTCATCGGCTTCCAAGAAAGCCCTTGCTTCGCGCTATACCCGCAGTCGCATCGCAGCAGCAGGACCTGTCTTCGGTGGAGATCCTGCGTTTGTCCGCCTTCTGTTGGATAAGGGCTACTCCCTCATTGAAGAACCGGGAAAGGTGGAAACCGATCTTCCTGTCTCCTCATTCGTTTCCAAGCACAGTGAAGATGAGATTGGGCGTGCCCTGAAGTTCCTTGGCAAGCGGGACAAGGCTGAGGAGCTGAACTGCGGTGGTTGCGGCTACAACAGCTGCCGGGAGATGGCCATCGCCTACCTTGACGGAATGGCAGAGCCGGAAATGTGTGTAACCAAGATGCGCAAGGAAGCCCAGAGCAAGATTGATGTGCTGCTGCGTACCATTCCCATCGGAGTGGTCATTGTCGACGACCAGCTGCGCATCGTCGATTGCAACTCCAGTTTTCTTCGCCTCTTCAGCGAGGTGGACTTTGCGATCGAAGGGGAGTTGCTCAATCTGGTGGGAGGCCTTCCCCTGGAGCGCTTTGTTCCCTTCCATGAAAAGTTCCGTGACCAGTTTGCCAATGCTCGGGTGCAGCAGTACCGCCTCCACTACCAGGACAAGTTCCTGAAGGTCACCTTCTTCTCGGTGGAGAAACAGCATCTGGTGGGAGCGCTTTTTGAGGATATCACCACACCCACGGTACGCCGGGAGACGGTGATCAAGAAGGCTGAGGATGTCATCCAGAAGAGCCTGGAAACGGTTCAGCAGATAGCCTCCCTGTTGGGGGAGAATGCAGCGGAGACGGAGATCATGCTCAACAGTCTCATTGATGCGTTCAAGGTTCCTGCAGCCAATCAGAGTGATGGGTTTACCAAGGAAGAGTCATGAACGACATTTTCATCGACGTGGACTATGCACAGATCTACAAGCACGGCCAGAAGATTGGGGGGGACGTATTCCTGCTCTCCCGCAATCCTGAGAACGACCAGATCGTGTGTACACTCAGTGATGGCCTGGGCAGTGGCGTGAAAGCCAACGTGCTTGCAAGCCTTACCGCCCGCATGGCCCACAAATTGAGCTTCAGTCCAATGGATCTCACCCACTCGGCACGCATCATCATGAATACGCTGCCGGTCTGCAAAGAACGTAAGATCAGCTATGCAACCTTCACCATCGCCGATATCCGCCATGAGGAGGGGGAGGAAGTGAAGGTGAACCTGGTTGAGTATGACAACCCGTCAGCCTTGGTGTTCCGTGGCCCAAACAGCTATCTCTGGCAGCCGGAGCGCATAGATCTTGAACGTGAGGGTGCATTCAAGCAGGAGGTGCTCGGGCATTCCCAGCTGAAGCTGTCCATAGGAAGTCGTCTGGTGATCTTCAGCGATGGCGTTACCCAGGCGGGGATGGGCAAGGCCCTTCCCCTGGGCTGGCGCCTTGAGGGCGTGCGCAGCTTTGCCCATGACCAGATTGAGGCCAATCCCGACATCTCGAGCCATGACTTGGCCCAAGCCATTGTGTGCAGGGCTCACAGCCTTGACCGGCTCAGTGCAAAGGACGACATCACCTGCATGGTGGTCTATGTGCGCAAACCCCGAAGGACGCTGGTGGTGACCGGTCCTCCCTTTACGCCTGAGCACGATCAGGATCTGGTGGAGAAGATCCGTCACTTCGAGGGAAAGAAAATAGTAAGTGGGGGAACGACGGCGCAGATCGTCAGCCGCCTGCTTGAAAAGCCGCTGAAGGTTGATATGAGTTGTTGGTCGCCCCAGGTTCCTCCCTGCTCTACGATGGAAGGAATCGATCTGGTGACTGAGGGTATGCTCACCTTGAGCAAGGTGGCCATTGCCCTCGAACAGAAGAAACCGGTACGCTCCCTGCCCAATGATGCGGTGAGAAAGTTCATCCAGGTGATGCAGGAGAGCGACCAGGTCCACTTCATCGTAGGAACGAAAATCAATGAGGCTCACCAGGATCCCAACATCCCGGTGGAGATAGGGATACGCAGAACCTTGATAGGAAGGTTGCGCAAGGCCTTGGAAGACAATTATCTGAAAGAGACGTCACAGGAATATATCTGACGGAAGGAGAACAGGATGGGAAAGAAAGAGCGGGTATCAGTAAAAATTTGCGTGGGAACAGCCTGTTTTGTGCAGGGTGGTGCCGATTTGCTGCTGTACAATGAGTTCCTGGATCCGGTGCTATTGGGTGGCTGCGATATCGAAGGGGTATCCTGTCTTGGCGGATGCAAGGATCCCAATGCCAAGAATCGTCCCCCATACGTCCAGATCGGAGGCGTCATCCATGGGGATATGACCCAGGAGAAGCTTTGCAAGTTGCTTGCGGAGGCTGTCCATGCTTGAATTGAACAACCAGTATACGGTGATGAAGCGACAAGTCCATGCCCAGGTGCTCAAGGCATTCTTTGCCGGGACGCTGGAGCAGGACGTGGATGCGCTTCCCATCAAGATCATTCCCAAGTCCAGGATATCGAACCGTTGCTGCATCTACAAGGAACGGGCAATGGTCCGCTACCGGATCATGGCACTGATGGGCATCAACATCGAGACGGATGATGATGAACTGAGAACGCTCTCTTCCTACGTAAGGGAAGTCATGGAAGAGGACAAGCATGTCGCCCCGATCCTGACCACCATCAGCACCGCCTGCTCGTCCTGTCCTCCTGACCGCTATCTCATCAGTGAGGCTTGCCGTGGATGTTTTGCCCGGCCCTGCCTGGCGAACTGCCCGAAAGACTGCATCTCATTCATCAACGGTCAGGCTCATATCGATGAGAGCCGGTGCATCCGTTGCGGCAAGTGCAAGGAGGTCTGCCCCTTCCATGCCGTGGTGCATATCCCTGTCCCTTGCGAGGAGGCTTGTCCGGTCAATGCGGTCAAAAAGAACGAGGAAGGGTATGTTGAGATAGACTACCAGAAGTGCATAAGCTGTGGGCGCTGTGCGATGAGCTGCCCCTTTGGTGCCATTGTGGAGCGCTCAGGCGTCATGCCTGTAGTGAAGATGCTCAAGGCAGGGGCTCATGTGACCGCTCTCATCGCCCCCGCAATCGAAGGGCAGTTTCCCGGCACCCTTGCCCAGATAAAGCAAGCGCTCCTGGCAACCGGATTCTCCTCAGTCGTGGAAGTCTCCCAGGGTGCTGAGACAACCAGCCTCCATGAGGCTCATGAACTGAGCGAACGCAAGGCTGAGGGAAAGGGGTACATGACCACCAGTTGTTGTCCGGCTTACATGGAACTGGTGGACAAGCATCTCCCCTTCCTTGCCGAGCGGCGTTCTTCAGCCCTTTCCCCGATGGGTTATGCGGCCTTGGAGGCGAAACAGGCCAATCCCCAGACCAAGACGGTCTTCATCGGGCCCTGTCTTGCCAAGCGGGTTGAAGCCGTGAAATTGAAGACCATCGACGGAGTGCTGACCTTCAGCGAGCTGGCAAGCCTGTTCATCGCAAAGGGTGTGGACGTCCGGGAGATGGAGATGGCTGATCTTGGCACCACCGACTCCTTTGAGGATTGTCGTGGGTTTGCACTCAGCGGAGGGGTATCATCGTGCGTGCTCAGCCGGTATGCAAAGGCTGATGAGGTGGCCGTCCTGCCGATCAACGGCATTGACAAGAAGATGTTCCGGACCATGAAAATCTGGGACAAGCGCCAGCCTGAGGCCGACCTGATCGAGGTCATGTGCTGCGAAGGGGGTTGCATCAACGGCCCCGGCGTGGTAGTAAAGCCTTCTGTAGCCTTGAAACTGAGGGGCGGCAACAAGGCTGCCACTCCGGTGAAGGCGATGCGCTCCATTGTGGGAGCAAGGGAGTAGAGCAATGCACGATTTGGGAAGCGGTTCTGTCCTTGCACAGCTTGAGGCGTTGGTGGATGCATGGGATGGCAGCATCGAAAGCCGGTACTGCCATCTGGCCAACGCTGCAGCCTTCTTGTACGAGCAGATGGATGACGTCATCTGGCTGGGTTTCTACCTTGCATCAGGGTCCCAAGGCATGTTGATGCTCGGCCCTTTTCAGGGAAAGATTGCTTGTACCGAAATACTGTTTGGGCGGGGGGTCTGCGGCAAAGCAGCACAGGAAGGGAAGAGCGTTCGTGTCGCAGATGTGCATGACTTTGCCGATCATATTGTGTGTGACAGTGCAAGCAACAGTGAATTGGTGGTGCCGCTTTTCGATGCAAATCACCATGTGGTTGGGGTTCTGGATGTGGACAGTGCAAGCTTCGGACGGTTTTCGGAAGATGACCAACAGTTGCTTGAGGGGGCTGCCAAGATTCTCTCACGTGTGCTTTGGACTTGACTAATTGGACGTTTGTGAGCATGCTGATTGTCAAGGCGTTGAGAAAGACGAGTAGTCGGTAACGGAGCCACAGAGAGGATTCCCGAGGTTGAGAGGAGTCTGGCAGGCGCCCGATGAAAACCCCTTTTGAGCCGCATACCGAACGGGCAACCAAGTAGGCTATGCCGCACTCCTGGCGATACAGGTGTAATGAGCGTCTTTTCCGGCGTCAGAGAGTCGGGAAAGGAAGCAAGGTGGAACCGCGGAACATGAGAGCTCTCATGTCTTCGTCCTTGCCGGATACGGAACATGCCGTACCGGAGAGGGAAGGCATGAGGGCTTTTTTTGGTATAAGCATCCTACGGGATGAGGAGGAAATGGTATGGCAAAGGAAGAAGCGGGAGAAAAACTCTCCAGGATCAGGCACTCGATGGCGCACGTCATGGCCGAGGCTGTGCTGCAGATGTTCCCCACTGCCCAGATAGCGATCGGTCCTGCGATCGAGAATGGTTTCTACTATGATTTTGAACTGCCCAGGCAGCTGGTCACCGAGGATCTCGAGGAGATCAGTGAGCGTATGAGAGCCATCATCAGTGAGGGAAAGCCGTTCGTACGGACGGTCGTCAGCCGCGCTGAAGCTCAGGAAAAGTTTGCCGGTCAGGTCTACAAGCAGGAGCTGCTTCAGGCGATTCCCGAGCATGAGGAAGTTTCGCTCTACAACCAGGGCGGTTTCACCGATCTGTGCCGCGGTCCCCACGTGGAGACCACCAAGGAGCTGAAGGGTGATGCCTTCAAGCTCATGAGCATCGCCGGTGCGTACTGGAGAGGCAAGGAGACCAATCCCATGCTTACCCGCATCTACGGGACCGCCTGGTCGAATGCCAAGGAGCTCAGGCTCTATCTGCAGCACCTCGAGGATGTCGAGAAGCGTGACCACCGTAAGTTGGGCAAGGAACTCGATCTCTTCAGTCTCCATGAGGAGGCAGGTCCCGGTCTGGTCTACTGGCATCCGATGGGTGCAAGAATCCGGCAGGCGATCGAGACGTTCTGGAGGAGCGAGCACTACGCAAACGGCTATGAGATGGTCTATACCCCCCACATCGGTCGCTCCTGGCTCTGGGAGACCAGCGGACACCTGGGCTTCTACAAGGAAGGGATGTACCCTCCGATGGAGATGGACAAGAGCGACTACTATGTCAAGCCGATGAACTGTCCGTTCCACATCATGATCTACAAGAACAGCAAGCGTTCCTATCGCGACCTTCCGTTCCGCTGGGCTGAACTTGGGACTGTCTACCGATATGAGAAGGCTGGTGCCATGCACGGTCTGATGCGGGTACGCGGCTTCACCCAGGATGATGCACACCTGTTCGTCACCCCTGACCAGATGAATGATGAGATTCTTGAAGTCTTGCGGTTCAGCCTGCACATGCTCCACAGCTTCGGCTTCACCGATATCAATGCATACCTCTCCACCATGCCGGAGAAGTCTGTTGGTGACCCTGCTCGTTGGGCTGATGCCACCGAAGCGCTTCGCAAGGCCATTGTGGCTGAGGGGCTTTCCTATGAGGTGGATGAGGGTGGCGGTGCGTTCTATGGTCCGAAGATCGACCTGAAGATCAAGGATGCCATCGGTCGTGAATGGCAGCTTTCAACCGTGCAGTTCGATTTCAACGAACCTGAGCGCTTTGACATGACCTTCGTCGACAAGGACGGGGTGGAGAAGCGTCCCTACATGATCCACCGCGCCCTGCTTGGCTCCATCGAGCGCTTCTTCGGCGTTCTCATCGAGCACTATGCAGGGGCTTTCCCGCCGTGGCTTGCTCCCGAGCAGATCAAGCTCATCCCTGTCGGGGAGACTTTCTTCGACTATGCGAAGCAGCTTGAGTTGCGCTTGCGCAAAGAGGGCTTCAGGGTCAGCGCCGACCTCGGTGACGACCGCATGAATGCCAAGATCCGCAACGCACAACAGCTGAAGATTCCCTACATGGTGATCATCGGCGAGCGTGAAGCGGAGAACGATCAGGTTTCGGTACGCTACCGAAGCGGAAAGCAGGAGAACGGCTTGACCACCCAGGCATTCATCGATTTGGTGAAAGCGAAAGTGGAGAGCAAGCAGCAGCTGTAGTACGAACAGAGCCGGAGCAATCCGGCTCTTTCGCTGATGGGGGAACATATGACGAAAGAAGCAGCATTTGCAGCATTGGAAACCTTGGATCGGCAGATAGTCCTGCTTGACCATATTGAGGCAACCCTGGCTTGGGACCAGGAGATATCGCTCTCTGAGCGGGGTGTGGAAGAACGTTCATCCCAACTTGGTTGGATAGCCGAGCAGCGCCACCATCTTGTCAGTGATCATGCCATGGAAGATCTGCTTGCGCAGCTGGAGGGGTACGAACCGGACTCATCCTTCCAAAGGGAACTCATCGCTCATAGGAGGCGAGAGTATGAGAAGCAGGTGAAACTGCCTTCATCTCTTGTCCGTTCAATTTCTGAACAAGCTTCCAAAGCCCATCAAAGCTGGGTTGAAGCCCGAAAAGCGGGGTCTTGGTCACGCTTTTCTCCCGATTTTCATCCAATGGTTGAAATGGTCCGTGAAAAAGCGGATTTGCTTCGTTCAGAGGGGCAGTGCCTGTACGATCCATTGCTTGACAATTTTGAGCGGGGAATGAGGACTGATGAGGTTGACCGTCTCTTTTCCTCGATCAAGGAAGATCTCAAGGCCCTTGCCCAGAGGATGGAGCAGCATCAGGTTGACGATGCGTTTCTGAAACTGGAGTATCCCATCAGTGCCCAGGAGGCTTTCTCCCGCCAGGTACTGAAGGATATGGGGTTTGACTTCAGCCGGGGCAGCATGGCGGTTTCTGTTCATCCTTTCACTACCACCGTTGGCGGTGATGATATCCGGATCACCACGCGTTACACTGATCCCAGCGTAGCGGACAGCCTGTTCTCCACCATCCATGAGGGAGGGCATGCACTGTATGAGATGGGCGCCAACAGCGGATTGCTCAAGGGGACGAGTCTTGCAAACGGAGCAAGTCTGGGCATGCATGAATCGCAGAGCAGGCTTTGGGAGAATATCATCGGAAAGAGCGCAGAGTTCTGGGAACACTACTATCCGCTGTTTGCCGACTTTTTCCCTGCACAGACATCTGGAGTGAGCCTTGGGAGATTTGTCCAAGCCATCAACAAGGTACAGAGAAATCCCATCCGGGTGAATGCGGACGAGGTCAATTACAGTCTGCATATCATTCTGCGTTTTGAGCTTGAGCGTCAGATTCTTGACGGCAATCTCGCAGTGGCCGATATTCCCGAGGCATGGGATGCAAAGCACGAAGCATTGTTCGGCTATAGGCCGGGTTCACTGCAAGAGGGGGCGCTTCAGGATGTCCATTGGAGCAGCGGAGACTTCGGCTACTTTCCCACTTATGCCCTGGGCAATCTCTATGGAGCACAGATCTGGGAGCGGGTAAAGAAGGATCTTGATGTATCAGATCTGCTGAAAACCGGGCAACTGGGGCAGATCAGCTCACTTCTCCGGGAGCATATCTATCAGAAGGGGGCTCTGCAAAGCGGGCTTGGCACCCTTGTTTCGTACACTTCCAAGGGTCTTGACGCGACGTTGTTCACAAGCTACCTTGAAAACAAATTCAGCCGCTTGTTCGGCTAGGAAGAGGTCCCTATGAATATCCCGAATAAGCTTACGGTTTCGCGCTTGGTCATGGCGCCCCTGTTCTTCATTGCCTTTCATCTTGCTTCATGGTTCGGACCTCAATTGCAGAGCACCGCTTCCATTCTTACGCTCATTCTCTGGGCTGCAACCGAGCTCACCGATTTGCTCGACGGGCAGATAGCGCGCAAGAAGAATCTGGTGACTGACTTGGGCAAGGTGATGGATCCTTTTGCTGATACGTTCTCCCGTCTGACCTATTTCGTGTGTCTTTCCGGAGCCGGGATCATGCCGCTTTGGACCTTTATCCTGATCATGTGGAGGGAGTTTTCCATCCTCTTTGTCAGGATGCTGATGATGGGCAAGGGGAAGCCTGTTGCCGCCAATATCTGGGGGAAGAGCAAGGCCGTGCTGTATGCAGTCAGTGGTGCACTCGGCATCCTCTACATCGCGTTGGGCAACTGGTTCAAGGATGCTTCCTTCCTGACGGCAGCCCGTCCGGTACTGACAGCGGTGTTCATTCTTGCCGCCCTCAGTTCCGTGATGTCTTTCCTTACCTATATCAAAGCAATCATCCGCGATGGCAGTCTTGCTTCCATGAGCCGGTAGGGGTGAACCACATGCAGACTCTTGATACGCTCAGCAATGCGGAAGCGGCCTCAGTACAGTTTCTGCTTACCGATGTTGATGACACCATCACTACCGAGGGAAAGTTGCGCCCGGTTGCCCTTGAGGCGTTGTACCGACTCAAGGAAGCAGGGATCCGTACCATTTGTGTGACCGGGGGCTCTGCAGGGTGGGGGGATACCTATCTGCGCCAATGGCCGGTGGAGGCAGTACTCAGTGAAAGCGGAGCGGTCTGCCTGTACCGGGAAGATGGGATGATCAGGAAGTATGTCCATCCCTCCATTGTGCAGGAAGGGTATGCCCAGCGAGCTGAAGAGCTGATCAGGAAGGTGCTTGAAGAGGTCCCCGGGGCAAAGCTTTCCAGTGACCAGTTTGCCCGCATCTACGATATTGCGTTCGACCATGGCAGCGAGCCTCCCTACTTGGACAGGGACGGAATCGAGCAAGTGGTTCGACTCTGCAAGAGCTTGGGAGCTGGGACAGCGGTGAGTTCCATTCATATCAATGCTTGGTTCGGGTCCTTTGATAAGTTCGAGGGATCGCGCTCGTTTTTCCAGGATGTGCTTGCTCTTGATGAATCGGCCTTGCTTTCCCAAAGCTGTTATTGCGGGGATGCCCCGAATGACCAGGTGATGTTTTCCCGATTTCCTCTGAGCTTCGGCGTCGGCAACATCCGTTTGCATGAGAAAACCATGCAATTCCTGCCTCGCTATGCAGCTGCCTCACACGGTGGCGCTGGGTTTGCGGAGATTGTGGATGCTTTGCTGGATAAACGCCGCTGAGAATTGTCAAAATCTTTGATAGGAACGCTTGACACTCAGAATGGTCTTTTGCTATGTTATCGGAGCACGCTGAACGACACCAAGTCTACAGCGGACGATTTTTGACAGACATATGAGAGAAGAGAAGAGAAGATAAAACACGAGATGATTGCCGCAAGGCTGTTGATCGAGTGTATTTGGAAGCCGCAAGGGCTTCCCAGTCAATTACCTTAGAAATGATGAACAGTAGAATTTAAAAGCTACGTTCGTTTGCGAGGAAAGACAGGGCGAACTATTGAAGTAAATAGAGCCCGCGCCCTCGGGTGCGGGATTCCTATGACGGAGAGTTTGATCCTGGCTCAGAACGAACGCTGGCGGCGCGTTTTAAGCATGCAAGTCGAGCGGCAAGGGCCTTCGGGCCCCTAGAGCGGCGGACGGGTGAGTAACACGTGGACAATCTGCCCCCCGGCCGGGGATAGCCCAGGGAAACCTGGATTAATACCGGATGAGACGGGACCCGCGATGGCGGGATCCGGGAAAGGCGCTACGGCGCCGCCGGGGGATGAGTCTGCGTCCCATTAGCTAGACGGCGGGGTAACGGCCCACCGTGGCGACGATGGGTAGCCGGCCTGAGAGGGTGGACGGCCACATTGGAACTGAGACACGGTCCAGACTCCTACGGGAGGCAGCAGCTAAGAATCTTCCGCAATGGGCGAAAGCCTGACGGAGCGACGCCGCGTGAACGAAGAAGGCCGTGAGGTTGTAAAGTTCTTTTCGGGAGGGGGAACAACCGTGGCAGGGAATGGCCGCGGGATGACGTGAATCCCGGAATAAGCCCCGGCTAACTACGTGCCAGCAGCCGCGGTAACACGTAGGGGGCGAGCGTTGTTCGGAATCATTGGGCGTAAAGGGCGTGCAGGCGGTCCTGCAAGTCCGGCGTGAAAGACCCCGGCCCAACCGGGGGGACGCGCTGGAAACTGCGGGGCTTGAGTACAGGAGGGGATGCCGGAATTCCAGGTGTAGGGGTGAAATCTGTAGATATCTGGAAGAACACCAATGGCGAAGGCAGGCATCTGGCCATGTACTGACGCTGAGACGCGAAGGTGCGGGGAGCAAACAGGTTTAGATACCCTGGTAGTCCGCACAGTAAACGATGTGCACCAGGTGGCGGGGGGTCGACCCTCGGTACCGTAGCTAACGCATTAAGTGCACCGCCTGGGGAGTATGCTCGCAAGGGTGAAACTCAAAGGAATTGACGGGGGCCCGCACAAGCGGTGGAGCATGTGGTTTAATTCGATGGTACGCGAGAAACCTTACCAGGGCTTGACATACGCTGGAAGCGCGCCGAAAGGCGTGTGCCGCTTGCGGCCGGCGTACAGGTGCTGCATGGCTGTCGTCAGCTCGTGCTGTGAAGTGTTGGGTTAAGTCCCGCAACGAGCGCAACCCCTGCTGTCTGTTGCCACCACGAAAGGTGGGGACTCAGGCGGAACTGCCGGTGACAAACCGGAGGAAGGTGGGGACGACGTCAAGTCATCATGGCCCTTATGTCCTGGGCTACACACGTGCTACAATGGCCGGTACAGAGCGCAGCGAGGCCGCGAGGCGGAGCGAATCGCTTAAAGCCGGTCCCAGTACGGATTGGAGTCTGCAACCCGACTCCATGAAGTTGGAATCGCTAGTAATCGCGCATCAGCATGGCGCGGTGAATACGTTCCCGGGCCTTGTACACACCGCCCGTCACACCATCCGAGTCGGGGGTACCCGAAGTCGCCAGCCCAACCCGCAAGGGGGGGCGGTTCCGAAGGTACGTCCGGCGAGGGGGGTGAAGTCGTAACAAGGTAGCCGTACCGGAAGGTGCGGCTGGATCACCTCCTTTCTGACAAGAAAGGCAGGCTGCGGCCCTCACAGCCGCGGCCACAACCAAGGTCGTCGACCAGCAGGTGAGAGTCCTGCAAACAATTGCCCTGAGGCTTCCAATCAACTCTTCTCTTCTCTGATATTTCTGTCACACGGGACTGTAGCTCAGGTGGTTAGAGCGCGTGCCTGATAAGCACGAGGTCATAAGTTCAAGTCTTATCAGTCCCATATTCAGTTGCTCGGCAACTGGTTTTTTTACAGTGCATTTGCGATGAAGAAGCAAATCAACATAGCGCAGGGATTGGAAGAATGATATGGTCAAGTGAACAAGGGTCCACGGAGGATGCCTAGGAGCTGCCAGGCGAAGAAGGACGCGACAAGCTGCGATAAGCCGCGGGAAGGGGCCAATACCCGAAGATCCGCGGATTTCCGAATGGGGTAACCCGTATGTCTGGATGACATGCGCATGCACATGAACAAAATAGTGTGTTTGCGGTATACGCTGGGGAGTGAACCATCTAAGTACCAGCGGGAGTAGAAATCAAACGAGATTCCCCCAGTAGCGGCGAGCGAACGGGGAGGAGCCCAAACCGCGTGCCTTCGGGTGCGCGGGGTTGTAGGGATGCGGCGGGGGCTTGCCCCGTGCAGTGAGAAACCGCAAGCGTAGCGGAACGGACCTGGGAAGGCCGGCCAGAGCGGGTGAAAGCCCCGTACGCGAAACGCTTGCGGCTGCATGGCCGCGTTACCTGAGTACGGCGGGACACGAGAAATCCTGCCGGAATCCGGGGGGACCACCCTCCAAGGCTAAATACTCGGCAGCTACCGATAGCGCATAGTACCGTGAGGGAAAGGTGAAAAGGACCCCGGGAGGGGAGTGAAAGAGAACCTGAAACCGTGGACCTGCAAGCGGTCAGAGCCCGAGAGGGTGATGGCGTGCCTTTTGTAGAATGAGCCTGCGAGTTACCGTATGCGGCGAGGTTAAGGGATAGGAGTCCCGGAGCCGCAGGGAAACCGAGTCTGAACAGGGCGTTCAGTCGCGTGCGGTAGACCCGAAGCCAAGTGATCTAGCCATGGCCAGGCTGAAGCAGGAGTGAAATCCTGTGGAGGGCCGAACCTAAATCCGCTGAAAAGGGTTGGGATGAGCTGTGGCTCGGAGCGAAAGACTAAACAAACTTGGAGATAGCTGGTACTCTCCGAAATAGCTTTAGGGCTAGCGTCGCATGGACTGTCGCGGAGGTAGAGCACTGGATAGGTGAGGGCCCGTCACTGGGTACCGAGCTTAACCAAACTCCGAATACCGCGATACAATGTGCGGCAGTCAGACGGCGACTGATAAGGGCCGTCGTCAAGAGGGAAACAGCCCGGACCGCCGGCTAAGGTCCCAAAGTCGTGCTGAGTGGGAAAGGAAGTATGATTGCACAGACAGCCAGGAGGTTGGCTCAGAAGCAGCCACCCCTTCAAAGAGTGCGTAACAGCTCACTGGTCGAGTAGTCATGCGCCGATAATGTAACGGGGCTAAGCACGGCACCGAAGCCGCGGGACAGCACCAATGGTGCTGTCGGTAGGAGAGCATTCCGTGTACGGAAGAAGCGGGGGCGGAAGCGCCCGTGGACGGGACGGAAGAGAGAATGCAGGCATGAGTAACGAAAAGACGGGTGAGATCCCCGTCCGCCGAAAGCCTAAGGTTTCCAGGGTAAAGTCAATCTACCCAAGGGTCAGTCGGCCCCTAAGGCGAGGGCGAGAGCCGTAGCCGATGGGAAGCGGGTCAACATTCCCGCACCTCCCAGGGTTCCGATGGGATGACGCATAGGGCGAAACGCAGCCGGGCGACGGTAGTCCCGGCCGAAACGGCGAGCCGACGAGGGTCCCAGGCAAATCCGGGACCTGAGGTGAGCCGCGAGCGAGCCGCATCACGGTGCGGTGAAGTGCGCGTAGTCGTCGTGCCGAGAAACAATCCCTAAGGAACGGCCCTGGGGGACCGTACTACAAACCGACACAGGTGGGCGAGCTGAGAATGCACAGGCGCACGGAAGAATTCGCGTTAAGGAACTCGGCAAAATGCATACGTAACTTCGGGATAAGTATGGCCCCCGCGAGGGGGTTGCAGAGAAACGGCCCATGCGACTGTTTACCAAAAACACAGGTCCATGCGAACCGGCAACGGGAAGTATATGGACTGACACCTGCCCGGTGCTGGAAGGTCAAGAGGAGCCGTCAGAGCGATCGAAGCGGCGAATCCAAGCCCCAGTAAACGGCGGCCGTAACTATAACGGTCCTAAGGTAGCGAAATTCCTTGTCGGGTAAGTTCCGACCCGCACGAATGGTGTAACGATATGGGCGCTGTCTCAACGCGAAATCCGGTGAAATTGAAGTCCAGGTGAAGATGCCTGGTACCCGTGGTTAGACGGAAAGACCCCGTGAACCTTTACTTCAACTTGGCATGGAGACTTGGACAGGGATGTGTAGGATAGGTGGGAGGCAGCGATGCGTGGGCGTCAGCCTGCGCGGAGCCGTTGGTGAAATACCACCCTTGCCTGTCCAATTTTCTAACCGCGGCCGTCATCCGGTCGCGGGACAGTGCCAGGCGGGAAGTTTGACTGGGGCGGTCGCCTCCCAAAGAGTAACGGAGGCGCGCGAAGGTCACCTTAGGATGGTTGGGAATCATCCGGCAAGTGTAAAGGCACAAGGTGGCTTGACTGCGAGGCAAACAAGCCGAGCAGGTACGAAAGTAGGTCTTAGTGATCTGGCGGTAGCGAGTGGAAGCGCCGTCACTTAACGGATAAAAGGTACTCCGGGGATAACAGGCTGATCTTGCCCAAGAGTTCATATCGACGGCAAGGTTTGGCACCTCGATGTCGGCTCATCGCATCCTGGGGCTGGAGCAGGTCCCAAGGGTTTGGCTGTTCGCCAATTAAAGCGGTACGCGAGCTGGGTTCAGAACGTCGTGAGACAGTTCGGTCCCTATCTGCCATGGGCGTTGGATGTTTGAGGGGTTCTGCTTTTAGTACGAGAGGACCGAAGTGGACGAACCTCTGGTGTACCGGTTGTCGTGCCAACGGCAGCTGCCGGGTAGCCACGTTCGGAAGGGATAACCGCTGAAAGCATCTAAGCGGGAAGCCCTCCCCAAGATGAGACATCCCCCCCGCACAAGCGGGCATAAGGAAACAGGGAGACTACCTGTTCGATAGGCCGGAGGTGTACGCACGGCAACGTGTTCAGCCCACCGGTACTAATCATCCGAGAGGCTTGACCATATCATCGTTCCAGTCCCATGGGCTGCCAAGGCCGGTCGTGCGAGGCTTCTCGCGCTCCCAGGCGTTGGCCGGCCCGGTGGCCACAGCAGGGTGGACACACCCGTTCCCATCCCGAACACGGAAGTTAAGCACCCTCACGCCGATGGTACTACGGTTAGCCGTGGGAGAGTAGGTAGCCGCCGGGCCTCTTTTTTTCTTCTTCCAGTCAATGTTGGACTGCCAAGGCTCGTTGCATGAATTTCATGCACCCAAGCGTTGGAATTGGTCCGGTGGCCACAGCAGGGTGGACACACCCGTTCCCATCCCGAACACGGAAGTTAAGCACCCTCACGCCGATGGTACTACGGTTAGCCGTGGGAGAGTAGGTAGCCGCCGGACCTTTCTTTTTTCCCTTGCCGCATGTGTGCCCTGCGCTTCATTGCGTACAGGGGAGTGCGGAATCTTCTGCCCATCCACCCAGTCCATACGCTTCTCTTCCGATCCTCCGGACCCAGCCTGGAACAGGTCTCCCTGCTCTTGGCAATTTGGTCCGTCCTGGTGGTCCTGTTGGAAATTCCAGCGGTCTTCTGTCCGATCGATGGAGCCGAAAAGGAATGCTGGTGTTCGCCTCGTTGCTCAAGATGGGTTGTTTTCTCATGTGGATGTTTGGCTCTACCTTCCTCTTCTACGCGTTGTGTTTTGCCGAGGCATTCGCCTCGGGTGCCATAGAAACTTCGTTGTATGACAGCCTCAAGCTGGAAGAGAATCATACGCAATTCGAGCAAGTGTACGGTCGGGCGCAGGCAACCGCTACCCTCTGTGTAAGCCTCTCTTGTTAGGCTGTCTCAAGCATAGCATCTTTCGCCGCTTTCCTGTCGGTGATGTGTTTCCCTGAGGCCACTCTGTTTAGGAAGCAACCCTTTCAACCTGGCCAAGGGCCTGTCTCCACCATTTTCTCAGCCCTGCGTTTCCTGCTACACCACCCGAATATGCCTGCTCATGCAGCATTGATGTTCATCCCGTTGTCACTGGCTGGTATTCTCTATGAGTACGACCCCCTGGTTCCTGCCTCCTATGGTTTGGGAATGCCATGATCGGGATATGGGTTGGTGCAGCTATTTCCTGAAGGCGCTTGGAGCCTCGCTTGCAGGGCTATTGCATGGACTTGGCAACCATACTACCCTCTTTGCATCCTTGCTCGCTGCAGCTCTCTTCCATGCTGTCGGATGGTTGAAAACAGGTCCCGCGATACTTTCCAGCTTTCTCTATGCTGCGGGGACTCTGTCAACCAGGAAACCGTCTTGCAAGATCCTCTCGTTGAACAAGGGCGCAGTACCGTACATCCATAGTGAACATGGCAACAAACATGCATGCAATTCTGGTTTTTTCACTGCTTGGAATGTTCTCCCTTTTGGGCAACAGCATACGTTTTTTAGGGACTTTCCTGCTTGTTTCTACGTTTTCAATAGGCTTTTTGCAGTATGCATTGGGCAGGGAAATGACTGAATGAGCAGGAGAATCGGCCTGTTGAGCCTCAAATTGGGGTAGTGTTGACGAAAAATGAGAAACTTTTGAGAACCCACTGGACAGGTTTGAGCCAAGCGGGTATAGTCCCATCTTGTTCGGCTTGCGGCGGTGGAACTGCCGGGCTTGAAAAAGGTTGAGAAAAGGCCTTGACGAGCTTGGGTGAAATCGGGTAAGTTGACCGAGCGCCTCCGAGAGGGGGAGCAGGAAGCAGGCGGAAGCGTGCTGCCTTACGATTTATGAAACAACGAGCGCAGGGAAGGGAAAGAGAAAGAGAAGGAAGCAACCCGCGAGGGGGCTTCCCAGTCAATTACCTTAGAAATGATGAACAGTAGAATTGAAAAGCTACGTTCGTTTGCGAGGAAAGACAGGGCGAACTATTGAAGAAATAGAGCCCGCGCCCTCGGGTGCGGGATTCCTATGACGGAGAGTTTGATCCTGGCTCAGAACGAACGCTGGCGGCGCGTTTTAAGCATGCAAGTCGAGCGGCAAGGGCCTTCGGGCCCCTAGAGCGGCGGACGGGTGAGTAACACGTGGACAATCTGCCCCCCGGCCGGGGATAGCCCAGGGAAACCTGGATTAATACCGGATGAGACGGGACCCGCGATGGCGGGATCCGGGAAAGGCGCTACGGCGCCGCCGGGGGATGAGTCTGCGTCCCATTAGCTAGACGGCGGGGTAACGGCCCACCGTGGCGACGATGGGTAGCCGGCCTGAGAGGGTGGACGGCCACATTGGAACTGAGACACGGTCCAGACTCCTACGGGAGGCAGCAGCTAAGAATCTTCCGCAATGGGCGAAAGCCTGACGGAGCGACGCCGCGTGAACGAAGAAGGCCGTGAGGTTGTAAAGTTCTTTTCGGGAGGGGGAACAACCGTGGCAGGGAATGGCCGCGGGATGACGTGAATCCCGGAATAAGCCCCGGCTAACTACGTGCCAGCAGCCGCGGTAACACGTAGGGGGCGAGCGTTGTTCGGAATCATTGGGCGTAAAGGGCGTGCAGGCGGTCCTGCAAGTCCGGCGTGAAAGACCCCGGCCCAACCGGGGGGACGCGCTGGAAACTGCGGGGCTTGAGTACAGGAGGGGATGCCGGAATTCCAGGTGTAGGGGTGAAATCTGTAGATATCTGGAAGAACACCAATGGCGAAGGCAGGCATCTGGCCATGTACTGACGCTGAGACGCGAAGGTGCGGGGAGCAAACAGGTTTAGATACCCTGGTAGTCCGCACAGTAAACGATGTGCACCAGGTGGCGGGGGGTCGACCCTCGGTACCGTAGCTAACGCATTAAGTGCACCGCCTGGGGAGTATGCTCGCAAGGGTGAAACTCAAAGGAATTGACGGGGGCCCGCACAAGCGGTGGAGCATGTGGTTTAATTCGATGGTACGCGAGAAACCTTACCAGGGCTTGACATACGCTGGAAGCGCGCCGAAAGGCGTGTGCCGCTTGCGGCCGGCGTACAGGTGCTGCATGGCTGTCGTCAGCTCGTGCTGTGAAGTGTTGGGTTAAGTCCCGCAACGAGCGCAACCCCTGCTGTCTGTTGCCACCACGAAAGGTGGGGACTCAGGCGGAACTGCCGGTGACAAACCGGAGGAAGGTGGGGACGACGTCAAGTCATCATGGCCCTTATGTCCTGGGCTACACACGTGCTACAATGGCCGGTACAGAGCGCAGCGAGGCCGCGAGGCGGAGCGAATCGCTTAAAGCCGGTCCCAGTACGGATTGGAGTCTGCAACCCGACTCCATGAAGTTGGAATCGCTAGTAATCGCGCATCAGCATGGCGCGGTGAATACGTTCCCGGGCCTTGTACACACCGCCCGTCACACCATCCGAGTCGGGGGTACCCGAAGTCGCCAGCCCAACCCGCAAGGGGGGGCGGTTCCGAAGGTACGTCCGGCGAGGGGGGTGAAGTCGTAACAAGGTAGCCGTACCGGAAGGTGCGGCTGGATCACCTCCTTTCTGACAAGAAAGGCAGGCTGCGGCCCTCACAGCCGCGGCCACAACCAAGGTCGTCGACCAGCAGGTGAGAGTCCTGCAAACAATTGCCCTCCTGTGGGGTGCAACCTTCTCTTTCTTTTTCCCTTCCCCAAGCGATTTGTCTTCCATATGACGGGGGCATAGCTCAGCTGGCTAGAGCATCGGCTTTGCAAGCCGAGGGTCAGGGGTTCGAATCCCCTTGCCTCCAGAGAGATCTTTTACACAACATAGCGCAGGGATTGGAAGAATGATATGGTCAAGTGAACAAGGGTCCACGGAGGATGCCTAGGAGCTGCCAGGCGAAGAAGGACGCGACAAGCTGCGATAAGCCGCGGGAAGGGGCCAATACCCGAAGATCCGCGGATTTCCGAATGGGGTAACCCGTATGTCTGGATGACATGCGCATGCACATGAACAAAATAGTGTGCATGCGGTATACGCTGGGGAGTGAACCATCTAAGTACCAGCGGGAGTAGAAATCAAACGAGATTCCCCCAGTAGCGGCGAGCGAACGGGGAGGAGCCCAAACCGCGTGCCTTCGGGTGCGCGGGGTTGTAGGGATGCGGCGGGGGCTTGCCCCGTGCAGTGAGAAACCGCAAGCGTAGCGGAACGGACCTGGGAAGGCCGGCCAGAGCGGGTGAAAGCCCCGTACGCGAAACGCTTGCGGCTGCATGGCCGCGTTACCTGAGTACGGCGGGACACGAGAAATCCTGCCGGAATCCGGGGGGACCACCCTCCAAGGCTAAATACTCGGCAGCTACCGATAGCGCATAGTACCGTGAGGGAAAGGTGAAAAGGACCCCGGGAGGGGAGTGAAAGAGAACCTGAAACCGTGGACCTGCAAGCGGTCAGAGCCCGAGAGGGTGATGGCGTGCCTTTTGTAGAATGAGCCTGCGAGTTACCGTATGCGGCGAGGTTAAGGGATAGGAGTCCCGGAGCCGCAGGGAAACCGAGTCTGAACAGGGCGTTCAGTCGCGTGCGGTAGACCCGAAGCCAAGTGATCTAGCCATGGCCAGGCTGAAGCAGGAGTGAAATCCTGTGGAGGGCCGAACCTAAATCCGCTGAAAAGGGTTGGGATGAGCTGTGGCTCGGAGCGAAAGACTAAACAAACTTGGAGATAGCTGGTACTCTCCGAAATAGCTTTAGGGCTAGCGTCGCATGGACTGTCGCGGAGGTAGAGCACTGGATAGGTGAGGGCCCGTCACTGGGTACCGAGCTTAACCAAACTCCGAATACCGCGATACAATGTGCGGCAGTCAGACGGCGACTGATAAGGGCCGTCGTCAAGAGGGAAACAGCCCGGACCGCCGGCTAAGGTCCCAAAGTCGTGCTGAGTGGGAAAGGAAGTATGATTGCACAGACAGCCAGGAGGTTGGCTCAGAAGCAGCCACCCCTTCAAAGAGTGCGTAACAGCTCACTGGTCGAGTAGTCATGCGCCGATAATGTAACGGGGCTAAGCACGGCACCGAAGCCGCGGGACAGCACCTTTTGGTGCTGTCGGTAGGAGAGCATTCCGTGTACGGAAGAAGCGGGGGCGGAAGCGCCCGTGGACGGGACGGAAGAGAGAATGCAGGCATGAGTAACGAAAAGACGGGTGAGATCCCCGTCCGCCGAAAGCCTAAGGTTTCCAGGGTAAAGTCAATCTACCCAAGGGTCAGTCGGCCCCTAAGGCGAGGGCGAGAGCCGTAGCCGATGGGAAGCGGGTCAACATTCCCGCACCTCCCAGGGTTCCGATGGGATGACGCATAGGGCGAAACGCAGCCGGGCGACGGTAGTCCCGGCCGAAACGGCGAGCCGACGAGGGTCCCAGGCAAATCCGGGACCTGAGGTGAGCCGCGAGCGAGCCGCATCACGGTGCGGTGAAGTGCGCGTAGTCGTCGTGCCGAGAAACAATCCCTAAGGAACGGCCCTGGGGGACCGTACTACAAACCGACACAGGTGGGCGAGCTGAGAATGCACAGGCGCACGGAAGAATTCGCGTTAAGGAACTCGGCAAAATGCATACGTAACTTCGGGATAAGTATGGCCCCCGCGAGGGGGTTGCAGAGAAACGGCCCATGCGACTGTTTACCAAAAACACAGGTCCATGCGAACCGGCAACGGGAAGTATATGGACTGACACCTGCCCGGTGCTGGAAGGTCAAGAGGAGCCGTCAGAGCGATCGAAGCGGCGAATCCAAGCCCCAGTAAACGGCGGCCGTAACTATAACGGTCCTAAGGTAGCGAAATTCCTTGTCGGGTAAGTTCCGACCCGCACGAATGGTGTAACGATATGGGCGCTGTCTCAACGCGAAATCCGGTGAAATTGAAGTCCAGGTGAAGATGCCTGGTACCCGTGGTTAGACGGAAAGACCCCGTGAACCTTTACTTCAACTTGGCATGGAGACTTGGACAGGGATGTGTAGGATAGGTGGGAGGCAGCGATGCGTGGGCGTCAGCCTGCGCGGAGCCGTTGGTGAAATACCACCCTTGCCTGTCCAATTTTCTAACCGCGGCCGTCATCCGGTCGCGGGACAGTGCCAGGCGGGAAGTTTGACTGGGGCGGTCGCCTCCCAAAGAGTAACGGAGGCGCGCGAAGGTCACCTTAGGATGGTTGGGAATCATCCGGCAAGTGTAAAGGCACAAGGTGGCTTGACTGCGAGGCAAACAAGCCGAGCAGGTACGAAAGTAGGTCTTAGTGATCTGGCGGTAGCGAGTGGAAGCGCCGTCACTTAACGGATAAAAGGTACTCCGGGGATAACAGGCTGATCTTGCCCAAGAGTTCATATCGACGGCAAGGTTTGGCACCTCGATGTCGGCTCATCGCATCCTGGGGCTGGAGCAGGTCCCAAGGGTTTGGCTGTTCGCCAATTAAAGCGGTACGCGAGCTGGGTTCAGAACGTCGTGAGACAGTTCGGTCCCTATCTGCCATGGGCGTTGGATGTTTGAGGGGTTCTGCTTTTAGTACGAGAGGACCGAAGTGGACGAACCTCTGGTGTACCGGTTGTCGTGCCAACGGCAGCTGCCGGGTAGCCACGTTCGGAAGGGATAACCGCTGAAAGCATCTAAGCGGGAAGCCCTCCCCAAGATGAGACATCCCCCCCGCACAAGCGGGCATAAGGAAACAGGGAGACTACCTGTTCGATAGGCCGGAGGTGTACGCACGGCAACGTGTTCAGCCCACCGGTACTAATCATCCGAGAGGCTTGACCATATCATCGTTCCAGTCCCATGGGCTGCCAAGGCCGGTCGTGCGAGGCTTCTCGCGCTCCCAGGCGTTGGCCGGCCCGGTGGCCACAGCAGGGTGGACACACCCGTTCCCATCCCGAACACGGAAGTTAAGCACCCTCACGCCGATGGTACTACGGTTAGCCGTGGGAGAGTAGGTAGCCGCCGGGCCTCTTTTTTGCCAGTCACCGGCTTGCCGGTATGATATACATAGATGGAGTAGAGGACGCGAAAGCGTCCTCTTCCCTTTTTCAGGGGGTGTCGTGATAATCACTAGTAATATGATAGGATACCATCTGTCTTTCTTCCCTTCTGCTCTTGTCCAATGTATTCCTTTTCACTATGATGGTAGCAATTCATCAACCTAATGAATATTGAGGGTATAAGTATGCAAATTACGTTGCAAAATCTGAAGAGAACCTACGGTACACTGCATGCAGTGAACGGTATCAGTCTCTTCATACCCTCGAACACCATTTATGGCATCATCGGCAAGAGTGGTGCCGGCAAGTCCACCTTGGTGCGATTGGTGAGCTTGCTTGAGCGTCCTGATGAGGGAGAAGTGCATTTTGACGACGTCAGAGTCGACAATCTGGATAAGGCAACACTGATCCAGCGACGAAGGCGCATTGGTATGATTTTCCAGAACTTCAATCTTTTCTCCAGCAGAAATGCAGCACAAAACATTGCCTACCCCTTGGAAATCAACGGGACTGCAAAAGCAGAAATCGATGCACGGGTTGAGCAACTGCTCTCCCTTGTCGGTCTTGAGGGCAGGGGAAAGGCCCCCATCAGCACACTCAGCGGTGGGCAGAAGCAACGCGTTGCCATTGCCAGGGCTCTTGCCTGCAATCCGGACATTCTCTTCTGTGATGAGGCAACCAGTGCCCTTGATCCGCAGACCACCCATTCCATCCTCTCCCTTCTGAAGGAAATACAACGGAAAATGAGCCTTACCGTCGTCATGATCACCCATCAGATGGAAGTGGTGCGCGATGCGTGCGACCAGGTTGCCGTTCTCAATGATGGCGTAGTGGTCGAGCAAGGCTTGGTGACCGATATCTTCGCACACCCACAGAGTGATGTCACAAAGGATTTTCTCACGCACCTTGTGGGAGTTGATGAAGCTGCGTCCTCTGATGATCAGATGGTGCATTGGTCCAAGAAACGAGGAGCCTATACACTCCGGTTCCGCGGTGGCACAACGGACCAGCCGATCCTCAGCAAGATAACCCGTATGACCGGTGTGGATTTCAACATCCGGGCCGGAGGGGTTCAGAAAGTGGGTGATATGGAAATAGGCACCATGCTTGTTGATATCAGCGGTACGGAGGAAGAACGCGCTCGGGCAGTGGAAGCACTGAACCAGATGGGTGTTGTGGTTGAAGAGGAGGAACTGGTATGAGCAAAATCTGGATGCTTGTCTTTGACTCCACCTTGCAGACCCTGAGCATGGTCTTTTTCTCCACGCTTTTCTCGCTCATCCTTGGCTTGCCGCTTGGGATATTGCTCTCTGCAACCTCCCCGGAAGAACAGGGGGGCATCATTCCTCATCCTGTGCTGAACAACATTCTGGGAAGAATCGTCAATGTATTGCGTTCATTTCCCTTCATCATCCTGATGATCCTTCTGTTCCCGCTCTCTCGTCTGCTGATCGGAACAAGTATCGGAACAACCGCTACTATCGTACCGCTGTCCATCGCGGCAGCACCGTTTGTGGCTCGAGTCATCGAGACCGCACTGAAGGAGGTGGATCCGGGGGTCGTTCAGGCCGCCCGTGCTATGGGATCCACCAATTTCCAGATTGTCCGGAAAGTGTTGATCCCTGAAGCCCTTCCCTCCTTGGTAAGCGGAGTAACGCTCACCATCATCAACCTGATCGGGTACTCGGCCATGGCCGGGGCCATCGGTGGAGGCGGCCTGGGAGACCTGGCCATCAGATACGGCTACCAACGTTTCCGTGGCGATATCATGCTCGTTGCCGTCGTAATCATTCTGGTCCTCGTTGAGATAATCCAGGTGATAGGCAACAAAATCAGCGCAAAACTGCTTGCCAGACGCTGATCGTCCATGCACATACCTCTCGCCGACTGGGGAGAGAAGGAGTAATGTATGAAAAAGATCGTAAGCCTTTTCGTAGTACTGTTGGTCGCTGCATCCCTGTTTGCAGCCGGCACCAAGGAAGAAGCCAACTCCAAGACCATTCTTGTTGGAGCAACCCCCGAACCCCATGCTGCTTTCCTCGGTCTCGTGGTTGAGGATCTGGCCAAGGAAGGGTATACCCTCAAGATTCAGGAGTTCACCGATTATGTGACCCCCAACGAAGCTCTGGAGAGCGGAGAGCTGGATGCAAACTTCTTCCAGCACATCCCGTATCTGGAATCCTTCAACAAGGAGAAGGGCTATCACCTGGCAAATGCAGGTGGCATCCATGTAGAGCCGTTTGCCCTGTACTCCAAGAAGTACAAGAGCCTTTCCGATCTTCCCAACGGTGCAACGATTGCCATCCCCAATGATCCGACCAATGAAGGCCGTGCATTGTTGCTGCTTCAGAGTGCCGGTCTGTTGACCCTTGCAGCAAATGCTGGCCTTGAGGCTACTCCGCTGGATATCGCTGCAAATCCGAACAACCTCAAGTTCCGTGAGATTGAGGCTGCAAGTCTTCCCCGCGTACTGCAGGACGTCGATGCTGCCATCATCAACGGCAACTATGCCATCCCTGCCGGCCTGATCGCCACCCGCGACGGTCTGCTGGTTGAAGGTGCAGACAGCCCGTATGTGAACGTCATTGCTGTCAAGCAGGGACGTGAGCAGGATGCCGGCATTGTTGCCCTGGTCAAAGCTCTCCGCGGAGAGAAGATCAAGGCCTATGTGGCTGAGCACTACACCAATGGTGAGGTCGTACTCGTAACCGAGTAAACAAAGATCATCCGTACATCCGCCTCCTGGCCTCGGCTGGGAGGCTTTTTTGTATAGATATACGAGCAAGCTGACCATTATAGAATATATATGCAAAATAATTGACACTATTTGCATAAATATGTACGATAAAAGTCCAATGCAACGGAGGAAACCATGAAATCACTCAAGGGACGCAGCTTTCTGACACTCAAGGACTTCACCACCGAGGAGATTCTTGCTCTCCTGCACCTCTCGCTCGAACTGAAAGCGAAGAAAAAAGGTGCATCCTATGATGCAGCCCTGCAGGGCAAACTGCTCGCAGGCAAGAACATTGTCCTGATCTTTGACAAGAGCTCGACCCGCACCCGTTGCTCCTTTGAGGTGGCCGCTTTCGATGAGGGTGCCCAGGTGACCTTCCTCACCAACAGCCAGATGGGAAAGAAGGAGTCCATCGAGGATACTGCAAAGGTACTCGGCCGCCTCTACGACGGTATCCAGTACAGGGGATTCTCTCCCGCTGTCATCCGCGAGATCGCCCAGCACAGTCAGGTTCCCGTATGGAATGGCCTGACCGACGATGACCACCCCACCCAGGTGCTTGCCGATGTGCTGACAGCCATGGAGCATACGGGGAAGGATCCGAAGCAACTGAAGTTCGCCTACATTGGTGATGGAAGGAACAACGTATCCAATGCACTGATGATCGGAGCGGCCAAGCTGGGGATGGAGTACAGGATTGCAGCCCCGAAGGAGCTTTTCCCCGAGGAGAGCCTGCTCGCTTCCCTTGCAGAGGATGCAAAGCAAAGCGGAGCCAAGATCGTGGTGACCACCGATCCCTATGAGGCGGTGCAGGGCGTGGATGTCATCTACACCGATGTCTGGGTTTCGATGGGTGAGGAGGATCAGACGGAGAAACGGGTGAAGCTGCTCAAGGACTACCAGGTCACGATGGACCTGCTGAAAGCTTCCTCCAACCCCGAGGTGCTTTTCGAGCACTGCCTTCCCTCTTTCCACGATCTCAATACAACCGTGGCACAGCAGATTCATGAGCAGTTCGGCCTCAGCGAGCTGGAAGTGACCGATGAGGTCTTCCGCAGCAGCCACTCAGTGGTGTTTGATGAGGCGGAGAACCGCATGCATACCATCAAGGCAGTCATGGTGGCCACCCTCACCGACCTGCTCTGATTTCTGTTGTTCTCTGGTAAGTTGAAAAAGAGGTGCGTACGGTGCATGAGTATCAGGAGCAATTGGAAAAGGTTTACCAGAAACTGGGCAAGGCAAAACAAATGGTTCTTGCCACCAGCCTTGGGGGACGGACCACAGCAAGGATGATGAGTTGTGTCATCCTCGATGGCTGCTTCTTCTTCCAGACCGACCGGACCTTTCTCAAGTATGAGCAAATGAAGGGCAACCCTTGTGTGGCTCTCTGCTTTGACAACATCCAGATTGAAGGGGTGGCATCAGATCTGGGCCACCCTCTCGATGCGTGCAATGCGACCTTTGCTGCTGCCTACCGGCAAGCCTATCCTGGCTCCTATGCAGCATACTCATCCCTTGAAACTGAGGTGCTTTTTCAGGTGGAACCTGTCCTCATTACCTGGTACGACTATGAGCATCATGAGCCGGTTAGAAAAATATTGTCTTGCAAAGAAAAGACTTATCATGAGCAATGGCCCTTAGGCGGTCCTCATTGAACCAGTTTCAACGAGTCAGAACAACTCTCTGTGTCATAATGACACATTCTGTTTGATGGTTTGCTGGGTGGGGTGACAGATTGTCCCACGCTGGGGGTTCATCAAAAAAAACCCAAATTTCTTTTCCGTAGAAAGAGTAATTAACCCTATAAAATATAACAAAATAGAAATTTCTTTCCGCGCCTATCCAAACTTGGCACGCTTGTTGCAATTGTATTTGTGAACCCGAAAAGGGAGAGAAACAGAACAACAAGAACACGGAGGTGTACTATGAAATACTTGGCAAAAAGAAACTATGATTCCCCGATGGTCTCATCCTTTGACTCGCTGTTTGATTCCATGCTCGGCGATTGGGGCCTGTTGCCTTCCAGAATGCCTGCTGTGGACATCACCGAGACCGATGAAGCATATGTCCTTGAGGCGGAGCTTCCCGGGTACAAGCAGGAGGATGTGAAGGTGAGTGTTGAGAAGCATGTTCTCAAGCTCAGCTCCACCAAGCAGAGCAACAAGGAAGAGAAGGACAAGAAGCGCCTGGTATCCGAACGTTGCTACCAGTGCTTCGAGCGCTCCTTCACCCTTCCTGAGGATGTGAATGAGCAGAGGATCGAGGGAGAGTTTGCCGATGGCATCCTCAAGCTTACCCTTCCCAAGATGGAAGTGGCAAAGCCCAAGGCGATTGAAGTGAAAATCAAATAAGTGGTTGGAGAACCATCCTGTACTTGCAAGGCCCCGCATCTGCGGGGCCTTGCTTTCAGTAGGAGCTGATCAGGCGGGTGTAGAACTGCTTCGCCAGGGCAATGTTGGCGCAGCTGATTCTCTCATCCGGAGCATGCATTCGCCCTATTTCGCTCCTGTCCATCCTTGCAGGGGTGAATCGGAAAACCTGGTCGCAGATACCTTGGTACTTGCGTGCATCGGTGGCCCCGAGCATAAGGTAAGGGGTGACCAAAGCCTCGGGAAAGGTTGCGAGGATGGTTTTCTTCAGGGAAGCAAAGACCTCGGTGTCGGTTCGGCTGACCGGCGATGGTGGTGTATGGCGCACTACCGTGATGTGGATGGAAGGATCAGCCAAGGTACGCTTCACCCAGGCAACGGCTTCCTCTTTCGTCTGGTTGCAAAGAAGACGGATGTTCACCTGGGCTTTTGCTTCCAGTGCGATGACGTTGCTCTTGTCACTTGCGCTGACGACTGTGGGCACCACGGTTGTGCGAATCAGGGCGTTGAGTGTGGGGTTCTTCGAGAAGACGGAAAAGAGTATGAGTTTGAAAAGCCCTGGGTTCAGAAAGAGCAGGCTGTAGGCAAAGGGTCCTTGTTCACCCAGGCTCTTGAGCATCGTGCGCACCGGTGTGGTGAGGTACGGACGCATCTGGTGTCGCTCCAACCGTGCAAGACCCCTGGATAGCGTCCCAAGTGCAGTGGGGAAGGAAGGAGTGGAGGAGTGGCCGGCTTCACGTACAACCGAGAGCTCGAGATCAAGATAGCCCTTCTCTGCAACGCCTATCACTGCAATGTCCTGCTTGAAGCCCTTGATGTAGTTCTGGCTTACCACGCCTCCCTCGTCGAGAACCAGGGAAAGATGCACCTTGTGATTGGCAAGCCAAGCAGCGATGCGTACCGCCCCTTCTGTGGACGCGTTGCACTCCTCGTCACAGCCGAAGGCCACATACCAGGTACGCTGCATGTTCTCTCCTCGCTTGAGCAGGTCCTCGAATGCTTCAAGAATCGTGATCACCTGCAGCTTGCAGTCAAAGCTTCCCCGTCCCCAGACAAACCCATCCTCAAGAACCCCTGAGAATGGGGGGTGGCTCCATGCCTCGTCTGCCGCGCCGACCACATCGAGATGGGCGGTCAGCATCGCCGGTTCACAGGAGGCATCCTTTCCCTCGAAGCGGTAGAGGAGATTGTGCGGGCCGAGATCGGCATCAGTGATGCGATGGGTTTCGCACAGCGTGTAGGTCTGCCCGATGTATTGTTGCAAGGCTGAGAAGGCAGACCAGTCGGTCTCTTCACCATCCTCATGGGAAATGGTTTTGCAGGTAATGGCGTTGCAAAGCGCTTGTTCGGCATGAGCATCACGCTCGACTTCCCTGCTTTCGGTACAGGGCAGTGGTGTCTTTCGTTGCATGAGGGTCTTGGCTGTGAGTACGATGAGCAGGAGTATGAGAACAGAAATCAGGAGGGAGAAAAGCATGGTGAATCTCCAAATGCGTTCTAGTGTTTTTTACAGTATAATGGTATATTGTAGAACAACAATACTTTTTCCACCAGGTGAACATGGGGGAGTGGACTGATGCCCAAGAAGATAGATCATGAATTACGCAAGGAGAAGATCCTGCAGACTGCTCTCAAGGTATTTGCGAGGGAGGGATATCGTGACTCCAACCTCTCCTTGATTGCAACTGAGTGTGGCATCTCCCGGCCGACCATCTATCAATATTTCAAGGACAAGGAAGAGATCTACTACTACGCCGTGAAACTGGTCACCGGCAGGATGTTCAACAAGTACGCCACGTTCGCTTGGTCTACCGACCAGGATTATGTCTGCCGCATCACCACCATCTGTCTGGATATCATGCAGACAGCCAACGAGCATGATGGCGAACTGACCAGTCTGGTGGACGTCATGCTGCAAATGAAGAAGGAAGGCCGCGATTTCAACGAGATCGTGCTCAGACGAACCGCCAAGCTCACCATCTTGTTCAAGCGTCTTCTCAGGATGGGCATCAAGGCAGGGGATATCATTGAATGTGATGTGAACAAGGTCGCCGATCATCTCTTGCTGTTGCTTGAGTCTTCTTGCTTCCAGGTTGCTTTCCTCGATACCTTCGATATGAAGCTCAGCCAGCAGTTGGTCAGCACCTATCTTGAATTCTACCGCCCCTGCCAGGCTTCCTAGCCGATAAGCATTATTCTCACTATATTGGTTGTGTACAGGAAAGAGCCCGTCTGGGTTCGGTTGCTTCATACCCAAAGGTGAGGAGTACCCATGAATAGTGAAAAAATGACCATCAAATTACGGCAGGCAATCGGTGATGCCGACATGCTTGCCCATGACCGTGGGAATGCCGAGGTTACCACCGAGCATCTCCTGCTCGCCCTGCTTTCCCAGAAAGAAGGCCTGCTTCCCCCGCTTTTTGAACGGTTGGGCGTACCCGCCCAAATGATCGTAAACAAGATTACTGAGCTTGTCGACAAGCTGCCCAAGGCGTATGGGGCAAGTGCCCAGCGCTCGGTTTCGGCGCAGTTGGGCAACCAGCTGTATGCAGCCGACAAGATTGCCTCGGAATTCAAGGACCAGTACCTGAGTGCAGAGCATGTCCTGCTTGCTGTCCTGGAGGACGGGTCGGCAGCCGGCAAGGCTCTGAAGAGCTTGGGGGTGAGCAAGGATGCGGTCATGCAGGCCCTGCAGTCGATCAGGGGAAACCAGTCCATCCAAAGCGAAGATCCCGAGAGCCGGTACCAGGCGCTGGAGAAGTATTGCAAGGACATGACCGCCTTGGCACGGCTTGGCAAGCTCGACCCCGTCATCGGACGGGATGAGGAGATCAGGCGCCTGATGCAGGTCCTCTCACGCAGGACGAAGAACAATCCGGTACTCATCGGAGAGCCGGGTGTGGGAAAGACGGCCATTGTCGAAGGGCTTGCCCAGCGCATTGCCGGCGGCGATACCCCTGAGTCCCTGAAAGACAAACGTATTCTCAGTCTTGATGTAGGTGCTTTGGTTGCAGGTGCCAAGTTTCGTGGTGAGTTTGAGGAACGTCTGAAGGCTGTCGTGAAGGAAGTCACTGCCAGTGAGGGCAGCATCATCCTCTTCATAGATGAGCTTCATACCATTGTCGGTGCAGGTGCGAGCGAAGGGTCTACTGATGCATCCAATCTGATCAAGCCAGCTCTGGCGAGAGGGGAGCTCCATGCAATCGGGGCAACAACCCTGGACGAGTACCGCAAGTTCATTGAGCCGGACAAGGCTCTGGAACGACGGTTCCAGCCGGTCTATACCAAGGAACCCTCGGTTGAGTCAACCATTGCCATCCTCAGGGGACTGAAGGAGCGCTATGAAGTCCATCACGGGGTGAGGATCAAGGATGAGGCCTTGGTAGCCGCTGCAACGTTGAGCAATCGATACATCACCAACCGGTTTCTCCCCGACAAGGCCATAGACTTGGTCGATGAGGCTGCAAGCCAGCTGAAGATGGAGATTGAGAGCCAGCCGGAGGAACTTGACCAGATTGAACGAAAGATCCTTCAGCTGAACATTGAGGAGCAAGCCTTGGCCCGGGAGACGGACAAGGCAAGCAGGGAACGGCTGGAGAAGTTGCACAAGGAGCGGAGCGAACTGCAGGGAAGGCGGGATGCCATGCACCTGCAGTGGGGCAATGAGCGATCGTTCATCGCCAAGTTGAGGGAGAGCAAAGCCCAGCTTGAACAGCTGAAGGTTGAGGAGCAGCGTGCAGAGCGGGATGGGGATCTCGCCAAAGCTGCCCAGATCAAGCACGGCCAGATTCCTGAGCTCACCAAGGAGATCGCCAGAATGGGCGAGCAGCTTGCCGGTGTGCAGACCGAAGGCAAGCAGATGCTTCGCGAAGAAGTGAGCGAGGATGACATCGCCAGGATTGTCAGCAATTGGACCGGGGTTCCCGTAACGAAGATGAAGGGAAGCGAGATGCAGAAGTATCTGCAGCTGGAAAAGACGCTTTCCGAACAGGTGGTGGGGCAGAACCAAGCCATTGAGGCTGTCAGCAATGCCATCAGGAGGAACAAGGCTGGCATCGGCGATGAGCACAGGCCCCTGGGAACCTTCCTGTTTGCCGGTCCTACCGGAGTGGGAAAGACGTTGCTTGCCAAGGTGCTCGCCCAATTCCTCTTCGATGACGAGAAAGCACTGACCAGGATCGACATGAGCGAGTATATGGAGAAATTCTCGGTCAGCAGGCTCATCGGTGCTCCTCCGGGGTATGTGGGATATGACCAGGGAGGCCAGCTCACCGAAGTGGTCAGGCGGCGCCCTTACTCGGTCATTCTCTTTGATGAGATCGAGAAAGCACACCCCGATGTGTTCAACGTACTCCTGCAGTTGCTTGATGACGGCAGGCTCACCGATGGACAGGGCAGGGTGGTCGATTTCACCAATACGGTGATCATCATGACCAGCAACCTGGGCAGCCAGCAACTGCTCTCCTCTCCCTCCCATGAGGAGGGTTCGAAGGTGGTGATGGAGATCATCCACAACTCCTTCAAGCCGGAATTCATCAACAGGCTGGATGAGATCATCGTCTTTGAGCGGTTGGGAAGTGAGCAGGTCCGCAAGATCGTCACCTTGCAGCTGCAGATGCTTGCCAAACGCCTGCAGAAGCGTGGATACCTTCTGAGCTGGGATGATGGGGTGGTGGATGCGCTGTACGAGGAGGGCTTTGACCCGGTCTACGGGGCCCGTCCGATCAAGCGTGCAGTACAGCGGCTGGTTGAGAACCCGTTGTCTGTGCAGTTGTTGTCCGGAGCCTTCCCTCCTGACTCATCCATCCATCTCACCCGGTCGGGAGATCAGATCATCGCCCGGTAGTGAGCAGCTGTTCATAGGCCTCGAGGGTGTCGATGTCGGTGACATATGCCGCATCCTCCACCTCGAGGCGTTGGGTGGGATACTTGCTGAGCAAGGAACGCATGGAAAAGGGCAGTTTTTCCCCAAGGATGATCTGCCTGAAGGCTGGACCCAGCAATACCGGGTGGCCGAAGCGACCCTGGAATGAGGGCCTCACTACGTCCATATGCGCGTTGCCCGCGATCCAGTCATACTGTTCTTTCCCGATCAGGGGCATATCAGCCAAGGATATGAAGAAAGGCTCTCCTTCGTGCAGGTGCCGTGCACCTGCCTGGGTTGAGCATCCTTGTCCCAGCGCATAGTCGGGGTTGTGGACAACCAGCAGGGAAGGACAGGCAAGGCTTTTCAGCTGTTCGCAGACCTCGTCAGCGCGAAAACCGGTAACCACAATGGTGTACAGTCCCGCCTCAAGGGATGCCGAGACTGCTTTGGCCACGATGCTGGTACCCCGGTAGGGGAGCAAGAGTTTCTTGCCTTCGCTTCGTGAGCCCAGTCCCGCTGCCAATAGGATATTTTCCATGGTTCTTCCTTGAGTGAGGTTTGCAAACGTATTATACTCGATGCCAATATGATTGCCACCTATTTCAATGCCCTCATGGTTATCCTGGGGTCCCTGCTCGGACTCATCGTCAAGAACAAGCTCAAAGCTTCCTATCAGGAAGTGGTGTTCACCTCTTCCGGTCTCATCACACTGGTGATCGGCATTTCCATGGCCATGCAGACCGGCTCATACCTGATCCTGCTCTTTTCGGTTGTCATCGGAGGATTCGTCGGGTATGCATTGCGCATTGAGGAAGGGGTGCTTGCTCTTGGCTCATGGATGGAAAGAAGGTTGAGCAAGGGAAAGGGGAGCGCAGAGAGTGCGCGCAATTTTGCCTTGGGATTCCTGAATGCTTCCCTGCTCTTCTGCTCCGGAGCGATGACCGTGGTGGGATCCATCCAGGCAGGGACGGTGGGGGACTACCAGCTGATCCTGGTAAAATCGATCATGGACGGATGCATGGCGATCATCTTCAGCTCAATCTATGGTATTGGCGTTATGGCCAGTGCCCTCTTCATCCTGCTCTACCAAGGGTTTTTCACCCTTGCCGGCGGCTTCATCGCCCCAGTCCTTGGAGATGCAGGGATTACCGAGCTTGCTGCGGTGGGCGGGGTGCTCCTGATGATGATCGGATTCTCCCTGCTGGATATCAGAAAAAGCAAGGCAGGCAATTTCATGCCAGCCATGGTGATTGCACCGCTGCTCACGTTGCTTTCCCCTCACCTCACCGGTATGCTTTCTTCTCTTGGTCTGTAGCGATGCAGTTCTTGTAACTGGTGAGAAAGCACCAGATGAAATCCAGCTCTTTCTGGTCGAATTGTTCTATGAGGGCGAGGATTTCCTGTTTGCGGTCCTGAGGTTTCTCACAGACCTCATCCTCTTCCCGATATCCCTTGGCGTACCCGAACTCAAGTTCCTCAAGTCCGAGGCCTGTAAGCTGCGAAAGGCGAAGCAACACATGCATGGGTGGTCTCTTGTCGGCATGAATCCAACTGGAAAGAGTGCTGCGTTTGACTCCCAGTAGTTTTGCCAGATCCACAACAGTGGTGGAGTGCAGTAAAATTTTCATGCGTTCCCAGAACTTTTGCATGCTCTGAATATAGCAGTCGGATTATCAGGATGACGAGATATTGTCATTTATTTGTACTATTTTACAAGACAATATGTATTTCTATTACTGATAACACAATACAATTCTCACAAAATGACGAAAAAATATCACCCCGAAACCGGGGTGATGAAAATTCGGCAGAACCCTTGGGTCACTTGCGCTTTGCGGCATCGGCGAGGGCCGTGTCGATGCTGGTATCCTTCTCAACCGGACAGGGCTCGATGTCCCAGATCTCCTTGGCGTACTGGGCGATGGTCCGATCGCTGGAGAACTTTCCGCTTGCACTGATATTGAGTACTGCACGACGGTTCCACTCCGCTTTATCCAAGGTGTAGAGCTCACGTGCAGAACGGTGTGCATCCCGGTACATGCCAAGATCGGCAAAGTGGTAGTAGCGGTCGCCCTCCTCAAAGAGGCTCCTGCGAAGCGGCTCGAAGATGTTCGGCTCATTCACATTGAAGTAGCCGCTGAACAGAAGGTCGACGATGCGCTTGATCTCTCCGTCCGCCAGGACGCGGGAGAACGGGTCGTAACCGAGACTGAGCTTGGCGATTTGTTCTTCAGTGTTGCCGAAGATGAACATGTTCTCCTTGCCCACCTCTTCTGCAATTTCCACATTTGCCCCATCCATGGTGCCGATGGTCAATGCGCCATTGGCCATGAACTTCATGTTTCCGGTACCCGAGGCCTCGGTTCCTGCAGTTGAGATCTGCTCGGAAAGGTTCGTGGCTGGGATGATGAGCTCAGCCATCGAGACGCGGTAGTTGGGCATGAAGTGCACAGCAAGCTTGTCTTTGGTGGCCGGGTCGGCGTTGATGACCTTGGCGATGTTGTTGATCAGCTTGATGATAAGTTTTGCATTCACATATCCAGGGGCTGCCTTGCCGCCGAAGAGGAAGGTGGTGTGTTCCATCTCCTTGGTGGCTTCACCCCCGTTCTTGAGGTCGGTATAGATGAGCAGGATGTTCAGGGCATTGAGCAGCTGCCGCTTGTATTCATGGATACGCTTGACCTGTACATCGAAGAACGAGTCTGGGTTGATGATCAGGTTGCTTTCCTGTTTCAGAAAAGCGGCGGCACGAATCTTGTTCTCTTTCTTGATCTTCTCGAAGTCGGTGAGGAAGGTGCTGTCCTTGGCAAAGGGGGCAAGGTTGGCTATCTGGCTGTAATCGGTGATCCAGCCATCACCGATTGCACTGGTGATCAGGGATGCCAGCTTGGGATTGGATGCAAGCAACCAACGCCGCTGGGTGATCCCGTTGGTCTTGTTGTTGAACCGATCGGGATAGATGAGGTTGAACTGGGGGAACATCGATGTCTTGAGCAGCTGGGAGTGCAGCTCGGCAACACCGTTGGTGCTGTGGCTTCCCACGATGGCAAGGTTGGCCATGCGGACCTGTTTGGGGTTTGACTCCTCGATGATGCTGATCTTGCTGAGCATCTGCGGTTGCAGCGGGAAGTAGGCGACTGCCTGCTGGAGGAACCGGTGGTTGATTTCGTAGATGATCTGCAGGTGTCTGGGAAGAATCTTCTGCAGCATAGGCAGTGACCATTTTTCCAGTGCCTCAGGCATCAGGGTGTGGTTGGTGTAACCCATGGTCCGCACGGTGATATCCCAGCTCTCATCCCAATCCAACTGCTCCTCATCAAGGAGGATGCGCATCATTTCAGGAACAGCCAATGACGGATGCGTGTCGTTGAGCTGGATGGCTGCAAACGAGGGGAAGTTCGTCCAGCTCTGCTTTTCCCTCTTGAAGCGCCTGACGATGTCTGCAAGCGAGCATGCTACAAAGAAATACTGCTGCTTGAGCCTGAGTTCCTTGCCCATGTAGAGGGTGTCGTTGGGGTAGAGGACCTGGCTGAGGTTCTCTGCTGATATCTTTGAACGGACTGCTTCCGTATAATCACCGTCGTTGAACTCATGGAAGTTGAACTCCTCCGGGCTCTTTGCCGACCAGAGCCGCAAGGTGTTCACGGTCTTGCACCCATAGCCGATGATGGGGGTGTCGTAGGCAATTCCCTGAACAATCTCAGAACCTGACCACTTGAACTGGTCGCGGCCATGCTCACGGATCACCTGGACCTCGCCACCGAACTGGACAGGATAGACCACATCGGGTCTGATCACTTCCCAGGGATTGCCGTCGCGCAGCCAGTTGTCAGGCTGCTCGGCCTGCCATCCGTTCTTGATCTGCTGACGGAAAATGCCGTAATTGTACCTGATTCCATAGCCATAGGCGGGGATTTCCAAGGTTGCCATCGAGTCGAGGAAGCAGGCTGCAAGTCGGCCAAGGCCCCCGTTGCCCAGGCCGGCGTCAGGCTCCACCTCGCTGAGCTCCTCATAGGTATAGCCGAGAGAGGAGAGCGCCTTGCGCACTTCCTCCTCGATGCCGAGGTTGATGATGTTGTTGGTCATGGCCCGGCCCATCAGGAACTCCAGGCTGAGGTAGTACACGCGTTTTGCGCTTTGTGAGCGCTGGGTCTTGCGGCTCTGGTTCCATTGGTGGATGATTCTATCGCGAACAGTGAGGGCGAGCGCATTGTAGCGACCCTCCTGCGTGGTGTGATACATATCTGCGTCTTGGCTGTACTTCAGGTGCTCAGCAAAGTCCTGGGCAATGTCCTGTGCAGTATGGCCATATCGGGTCTTTTGTTGGTCCTTCATGAGGAACTCCTTGTAATTGTGACAAATACGTGTGATAAACTATATCTGATAGAAGAAATCTGAGCAACTGGTCCAAGTTTTTTCCCTTTCTCTGTGGTGCGTATTGACAAAAACCATGCACTCTGGTAAGTTTGCTTCTGCGTGTTGAAGGCAGATGCATCTCGTATTTTGTCTTGATATGCAACCGACGCCCTTGTAGCTCAGTCGGTAGAGCACCACCATGGTAAGGTGGGGGTCAACGGTTCAAATCCGTTCGAGGGCTCTTTTTTTATCCCCTTCCGGTTTAGTAGGATGGGTAGAGGTGAAAACTCACCGAGGAGCATGAAATGGGTGATGCAAAGAAGAAAGGTCCCGTGGAGAAAATAGCTCTCCAGTGCACCGAATGCAAGCAGAAGAACTATACAACCGAGAAGAATCGGAGAAATACTCAAGGTAAGCTTGAGTTGAACAAGTATTGTCCGTTTGAGCGCAAGCACACCTTGCACCGCGAGACAAAGATCAAATAGGTAGTTTGATCGAGAAGCAAATAGGCCAATAGCTCCAATTGGTAGAGCGCTGGTCTCCAAAACC
This sequence comes from uncultured Sphaerochaeta sp., assembly GCF_963667405.1. Lineage (NCBI taxonomy): Bacteria > Pseudomonadati > Spirochaetota > Spirochaetia > Spirochaetales > Sphaerochaetaceae > Sphaerochaeta > uncultured Sphaerochaeta sp. Next base: position 3,174,528 of record NZ_OY763408.1, read on the forward strand.
GGATGTTGAGGGTTCGAGTCCTTCTTGGCCTGTCTGCTTCTCGATCTTTTTCCACAAGGAGCCTTTTCATGAAGAAGCTTATCAAGTATTTCAAGGAGTCCCACCAGGAACTGAAAAAGGTTGTCTGGCCCTCCCGTGAAGCTGTCATTTCTTCCACTAAGGTCGTACTTGTCTCCACGGTGCTTGTCGCAATATTCCTTGGGTTGGTGGATTTCCTCCTGCTCAAGGGTGTGTTGTTTGTACTGTAAGGCGGCACCATGGCAAAGGGCTGGTACGTAGTACATACTTATTCGGGATACGAACAGAAAATTGAGCGAATCATCAACAAGATGCGCGAGACCGATATGGACTTCGCGCTTGTCTGTTCTGAAGTGAAGGTCCCTTTTGAGACTGTAGTGGAAGTTAAGGACGGGGTGAGGCGCGACGTTAAGAGAAAAATCCTTCCTGGATATATTCTTGTTGAGCTCGACTTGCCCGACAACAGCTGGAAGACTTGGTGTTCCCAGATCAAGCGCATTCAGGGAGTAACAGGTTTTGTCACTCCCAATGACAGCATCAAGCCGCAGCCGCTCTCCGCTGGTGAGGTGAAAAGCCTTTTCCAGAAGACCGGTGATCTTCCCGCTGAAAAAGTGTTCAAACCCAAGCAGACATTCTCTGTGGGTGAACAGGTGAGAATCATTGAAGGACCGTTTGACTCCTTCACCGGCGTCATTGAAGAAGTCAACCTTGAGAAGGCTCGCATGCGGGTCAGTGTTGGTATCTTTGGACGCTCCACTCCGGTTGAGGTGGATTTCCTGCAAGTAGAAAAGATTCTGTAGTCGTCTTTTGGACTGGATGGCTGCACGAGAGTTTTCTGATTTTTTACAACCGAGTCCATTTGTGTGTGATTACTCCCTCATCATTGCATGAGGTGGGAGCCTGATCGTATGACAGGCGTTAAGACCAGCGCGAAATCGAAAAACTTCCGAGAATTTGGAAGTGATTGTCGCGTAAGGAGAGAAACATGGCAAAGAAAAAGGTAACTGCAGTCATCAAATTGCAGTGCCCTGCCCAGAAGGCTACGCCGGCACCCCCGATCGGGCCCGCGCTTGGACCTCATGGTGTCAGTGCCCCCAAGTTTGTCCAGGAGTTCAACGATAAAACGAAGAGCTACGAAGCTGGACTCATTCTTCCCGTCATCATTACTGTGTATGCAGACAAGAGCTTCACGTTCATCCTGAAGACTCCTCCTGCCGCTGTGCTCATCAAGAAAGCTCTTGGTCTGACCAGTGGTAGCGGAAGCCCGAACAAGGTGAAGGTTGGCAAGCTCTCTCAGGCACAGCTGACTGACATTGCAACGACCAAGTTGGAAGATCTCAATGCAAATGACATTGAGGCTGCCAAGAAGATCATTGCAGGGACTGCCCGCAGCATGGGCGTAGAGGTGGAGCAGTAAGATGAAACACGGAAAGAATTATCGCGAAAGCATCAAGAAAGTTGACCGTGCAAAGCTCTACACCTTCGAAGAGGCTGCTGCCTTGGTGAAGGACATTGCGTTTGCAAAGTTCGATGAGACGGTGGAAGTATCTGTAAAGCTGACCCTGAAGAAGAGTCAGAGTGTCCGTGACACCGTAGTTCTGCCCAACCAGTTCTCTGCCCAGAAGCGCGTACTCGTATTCGCAAAGGGTGAGAAGGCTGAGGAAGCTCGTGAGAATGGCGCCGCTTTTGTAGGCGACGACGACCTGATCGAGAAGATCCGCGGCGGCTGGATGGATTTTGATGTGGCAGTCGCCACCCCTGACATGATGAAGGACGTAGGTCGTCTCGGTCCCATCCTGGGTCGCAGAGGCTTGATGCCGAACCCCAAGACCCAGACGGTTACCTTTGACATCAAGGGAGCTCTTGCTGAGTTGACCAAGGGTCGTGTTGAGTTCCGCTCGGACAAGACCAACGTCATTCACCTTCCCATCGGAAAGGTTTCCATGGATCCGGCTTTGGTGAGCGAAAACGCTCGCGCTGTGGTCAAGGAAATCGTCCGCAAGAAGCCTTCTGACGCTAAGGCTGACTTCGTTGTCAGTATCGCTGTTTCCTCCACCATGGGTCCGGGCGTCCGGATCAACGTGAAGGATATGTCGGCTTCGGTATAAGAGGAGATGCACACTATGGATTACAAGACTCGTATCACCCCCGCCAAGGAAGAGGCCGTCAAGCAGCTGAAGGATGAATTCAGCCAGTACACCGGGTACATCTTCACTGACTACCGCGGTATGACCGTTGAACAGATCACCACCCTTCGCAGAACCCTGATGAAAAAGGATGCTGCTTACCGGGTTGTGAAGAACCGTTTTGCCAAAATTGCCCTGACTGAGCTCAACAACCAGGCTGATGAGCAGCTTGTTGGCCCTACCGCCATCGCACTTGTCCGTGGAGACGAAGCAAATATCGTAGCCAAGGATCTGTTCGCAATCGGCAAGGAAGGCGCTCCCCTCAAGGTGAAGGGTGCTATGCTCGATGGAAAATATTTCTCCCCCGAGGAAGTGGAAGCTTTCAGCAAGCTCCCGACCAAGTTGGAGTTGATTGCTTCCTTGATGGGCACCATGAAGGCTCCCGTGCAGAAGCTGGCAGCAACGTTGCTTGCCTATGTCGAAAAGAATGGCGGCTCGGTTTCCGCCACCGAAGAGAACTGAACACAGTCTTAGTCTTCACAGGTAACCTGCTATGACTGTGCAGACAAAATTTGTATAAGGAGAAGATAATATGGCTACAAAAGAAGAGATTTTGGAATCGATCGCAAGCATGTCCGTCATGGAAGTCGCTGACCTCATCAAGATGATGGAAGAGAAGTTTGGTGTGCAGGCTGCTGCTGCCGCTGTTGCCGCCGGCCCTGTTGCCGAGGCTGCTGCTGTGGTGGAAGAGCCCACTGAATTCAACGTCATCCTCAAGGCTTGCGATCCCGCAAAGAAGATTGCAGCTATCAAGGAAGTTCGCGCCATCACCGGTCTCGGCCTGAAGGAAGCGAAGGAACTTGTTGAAGCTGGTGACAAGGTTGTCAAGGAAAGCGCCAGTAAGGCCGATGCCGCAGCTCTCAAAGAGAAGCTCGAGGCTGCTGGTTGTACTGTCGAAGTAAAGCCCGTTGACTAATCTGAGTCTGGGGAGGCGGCCTTCGCGGCCGTTTCCCTGCTCGCGTTTTTTGCAAGTGGGCCAACGCCCGGTTTAGTGAGCCACCGGATAGACACCGGTGGCCTATTGTGTCTTTCGTTTTCCTCTTCGCTGAGGATACTGTCTGCTTCTGAATTGACTTTGGAGGGTACATGATGGTTGCCAACGGCAAATCCATAACACGCACGTACATCGGTTCTGAATTACATGAAGTCTGTGAACTTCCCAACTTGATCGGAATCCAGCTTGATTCCTACGAAAGGTTTCTCCAGCTGGAGCACATCATGCAGGGGATGGGCCCGGATCCGTCGTACGGGCTTGAGGAAGTGTTCCAGTCGACATTTCCCATTGACAGCCCCAATGGTGAGATGCGTCTCGCCTACAAGGGCTATACCATTGATTATGAGAACATCAAATTCTCCGAAACGGAGTGCAAGAAAAAAGGTCGTTCCTACAGTGTACCCATCAAAGTCACGATCAGCCTCGAGTTCTCCAATGGAGAAATGAGGGAGAAGGAGATCTTCTTTGGGGATATCCCGCTGATGACCGATCGCGGTACCTTCATCATCAATGGTGCCGAGCGCGTTGTGGTCAGCCAGATCCACCGCTCCCCTGGTGTGATCTTTTCCAACGAGAAGGATGTCTATTCTTCGAGAATCATCCCCTATCGCGGCAGCTGGCTGGAATTTGAGATTGATGACAAAAAGCATCTGATCTTTACGAAGATCGACCGAAAGAAGCGTATTCTCGGGACGCTCTTTTTGCGCGCAATCGGCTTTGATACCCGAGAGAAGATTCTCGAGCAGTTCTATGCAGGGGAGACCGTTGAGCTTGCTGACGATCAGGACCTGAAGGGCAGCCTTGAGAACCGATACCTGTTCAAGGATGTGTATGCACAAGTCGAAGGAGCGCAGAAAAAAGTGCTGCGTGCCGGTGATATGCTTCACGCCCACGAAATCGATGAGTTGCTCAAGCTCAAGGTGCATACCGTAGAACTGATCAACCTTCGTGGTGAGGGCACCTTGCACAGCGACATGATCCTCAACTGCTTTGAGATTGAGGATGCAAAGTATACCCGTGAGGGCTTTGACGAGCCCACCAAGGAAGATGTCCTCTCCCCGATCTTCTCCGTGCTCATGCCCGGTGAGATGATTGCGATTGAGCGAGCAGAGAAGGACCTTCCCGACATGTTCTTCTCCAACCGCCGCTATGACCTCGGTTCGGTTGGCCGCTACAAGTTCAACAAGAAGTTTGGTACCGGCACCGAAGAGGAGGAGGAGAACGCTTCCACCGATCTTACGGTTCTCACCCCCACCGATATCGTCAATACCATGGCGTTCCTGATCAAGGTGTTCATCCGTGAGGAGAACGTCGATGATATCGACCACCTTGGCAACCGTCGTGTTCGTTCCGTAGGGGAACTTCTGCAGAATGCGCTCAAGAGTGCTTTTGCAAGGATGGAAAGGATCGCAAAGGAGCGCATGAACCTGGAAACCGGTTCGGTCAAGCCCCAGGATCTCATCTCCATCAAGCCGATCGTAGCCGCCATCAAGGAGTTCTTCGGCAGCAGCCAGTTGTCCCAGTTCATGGACCAGGTCAACCCGCTGGCTGAACTGACCCACAAGAGAAGGCTCAATGCTCTCGGCCCCGGTGGTCTGAGTCGTGATCGTGCAGGATTTGAGGTCCGTGACGTTCACTACACCCACTATGGCAGAATTTGTCCCATTGAGACTCCTGAAGGACCGAACATCGGTCTGATTGTCTCACTTGCGAACTATACCCGCATCAACCAGCATGGCTTTTTGGAAACCCCCTATCGCAAGGTAGTGAATGGGGTGGTGTCCAAGCAGTACCGCTATCTTGATGCAAACGATGAGGAAAAGTTCTTCATTGCACAGGCTTCCGCTCCCATTGACGAGCAGGGCAACTTCATCGACAACGAGGTTCCTGTCCGCCGCAGCGGTGACTACTCAACCAAGCCTCCCGCCGACATCAAGTATATGGACGTCGACCCGAAGCAGGTCATCAGCGTTGCCGCATCCCTGATCCCGTTCCTTGAGCACGACGACGCAAACCGAGCCTTGATGGGTTCGAACATGCAGCGTCAGGCTGTTCCGCTCGTTTTCCCCGAAACCCCACGTGTTGGTACCGGTATGGAATGGAAAACTGCGTATGACAGCGGTGTGTTGGTAAAGGCGAAGAGAAGCGGTACGGTGACCTATGTCAGTGCTGACAGAGTCCATATTCAGCCCGACAATCCTGATTTTGCAGGAAAGCCGGATGAGTATGAAGTCCAGAAGTACCAGAGGACCAACCAGGACACCTGTTTCAACCAGAAGCCGATCGTATCGTTCGGCCAGCATGTTGAGGCTGGGGACGTCCTTGCCGATGGTCCTGCCACCCAGAGTGCTGAACTCGCTCTTGGACGGAATATCCTGGTAGGGTTCGTGCCCTGGAACGGGTACAACTACGAGGACGCCGTTCTCATCAGTGAGCGTGTTGTCAAGGATGACATCTTTACTTCGGTGCATATCAAGGAGTTCTCCACGGATATCCGTGAGACCAAGCTTGGACCCGAGAAGCTGACCAGGGATATCCCCAACACCAGCGAGAAGATGCTCGAACAGCTGGATGAGGATGGTATTGTCCGCATCGGCACCATGGTCCGCCCCGGTTCCATCCTGGTTGGCAAGGTAACGCCGAAGAGTGAAAGCGATACGACCCCCGAGTTCAAGTTGCTCAACTCAATCTTTGGTGAGAAGGCCAAGGAGGTACGTGATACCTCCCTGAAGGTTCCCCATGGAACAGAAGGTACGGTCATCGATATCCAGAGGCTGAAGCGCAGCAACAATGATGAGCTTCCCCCAGGTGTCGAAGAGACGGTGAAGGTTCTCATCGCCACCAAGCGAAAGCTTCGTCAGGGTGACAAGATGGCAGGCCGACACGGCAACAAGGGTGTCGTCAGCCGAATCCTTCCTGAGGAAGACATGCCGTACATGGAAGACGGCACGCCCCTCGATGTCTGTCTCAACCCCTTGGGCGTTCCTTCGCGAATGAACATCGGTCAGTTGATGGAGACCCAGCTTGGTTGGGCTGCCGTCAAGCTTGACAAGTGGTATTCGACTCCGGTCTTCCAGAGTGCAACGATGGATCAGATTGAGGAGAAGATGCGTGAGGCAGGGTTGCCGGAGAACTCGAAGACAGTGCTGTACAACGGTCTTACCGGTGTGCCGTTTGTCAATCCGGTATTCTGCGGCTACATCTACTACCTGAAGCTGCACCACTTGGTCGATGACAAGATGCATGCCCGTTCCACCGGTCCCTACTCGCTGGTAACCCAGCAACCGCTTGGTGGTAAGGCACAGTTCGGTGGTCAGAGACTTGGTGAGATGGAAGTATGGGCACTGGAAGCCTATGGTGCTGCAAATACCTTGCAGGAATTGCTGACCATCAAGAGTGACGACATGAACGGTCGTGTGAAGATATATGAGAGCATCGTCAAGGGAGAACCGGCCACTACCGCAGGAATGCCCGAGGCATTCAATGTATTGGTACAGGAGATCCGTGGCTTGGCTCTGGATATGTCTGTGTATGACTCCAAGGGACGGCAGGTACCTCTTACCGAACGTGACGAAGAGTTGATCGCCAAGCAGTCGAAAGGCTCCCTCAACTAACCAGGAGAAGTACGGATGAAGGAAATTCAGGATTTCGATAGCATCATGATAAAACTGGCTTCGCCGGAGCAGATCAAAGATTGGTCGTACGGCGAGGTGAAGAAGCCGGAGACCATCAACTACCGCACCCTCCGACCGGAGCGCGATGGTCTGTTTTGTGAGAAGATTTTCGGTACCACCAAGGAGTGGGAGTGCTATTGCGGCAAATTCAAATCCATCCGCTACAAGGGTGTCATTTGTGACCGCTGTGGCGTTGAGGTAACCAATACCAAGGTGAGACGTGAGCGCATGGGTCATATTACCCTTGCTGCTCCTGTTTCCCATATCTGGTACTACCGCTCTGTTCCCAGCCGCATGAGCATGTTGCTTGATATTACCCGCAACTCCCTGCAGAGCATTCTCTATTATGAGAAGTACGTGGTCATCAATGCAGGAGACACCAATCTCAAGCCGAAGCAGTTGCTCTCCGAAGAGGAGTACTGGCAGGCTCGTGAGCAGTATGGTGACTCCTTTGAGGCCGGCATGGGTGCAGAGGCCGTGCGCAAGCTGTTGGTCAATCTCGACCTTGAGGAACTCAGCCGCGAGCTTCGCGAGCTGATGCGCGTCAAGGCTGACAAGGCTGACAAGCGCTTGCTCAAGCGCATCGAGGTGTGTGAGAACTTCCGTGACAGCGGCAACCGCCCTGAATGGATGATTCTCACCGTCATTCCGGTGATTCCCCCCGATCTCAGGCCGATGGTCCAGCTCGATGGCGGACGTTTTGCCACCAGTGACTTGAACGACCTCTACCGAAGGGTCATCAACCGTAACAACCGTCTTGACCGCTTGGTCAAGCTGAATGCTCCGGACATCATCATCCGCAACGAGAAGCGTATGCTTCAGGAAGCGGTTGACGCATTGTTCGACAACTCCAAGCGCAAGCGTGTGGTCAAGGGCGCGTCCAACCGTCCGCTCAAGAGCCTTTCTGACATGCTCAAGGGCAAGCAGGGTCGTTTCAGACAGAACTTGCTTGGTAAGCGTGTTGACTACTCCGGTCGTTCGGTTATCGTTGTTGGTCCTGAGCTGAGAATGCACCAGTGCGGTCTTCCTTCCAAGATGGCCCTTGAACTGTACAAGCCCTTCATCATGAAGAAGCTGGTCCAGGATGGCGTTGTCTACAACATCAAGAAGGCAAAGAGCCTTGTTGAGGAAGAGACGGATGCCGTATGGTCCATCCTTGACGAGGTGGTCAAGGAACATCCGGTGCTGCTCAACCGTGCACCTACGCTCCACCGCCTTGGTATCCAAGCCTTCGATCCCGTACTCGTGGATGGAAAGGCCATCAAGTTGCACCCGCTCGTATGTCATGCCTACAACGCTGACTTCGACGGTGACCAGATGGCTGTCCACGTACCGCTGACGCATGCTGCCCAGCTCGAATGCTGGACCTTGATGCTCAGCGTCACCAACTTGCTCGACCCTGCCAATGGCAAGCCCATCGTGTATCCTTCCCAGGATATGGTGCTTGGCATCAACTACCTGACACGTGATATGCCGGGTGCTGCAGGTGAAGGTAAGTATTTCGACAACATCGGCGAGCTTGAAATGGCCATCGACAGTGGCTTGCTCTCCTATAATGCAAAGATCAGGTATCGACTTGAGGATGGAACCAAGCTTGAGACCACTCCGGGCCGCATCATGTTCAATGCAGTGCTTCCCAAGAGTGTTCCCTTCCAGAATGCAACCCTTGGCGACAAGGAGCTGAAGGCGCTTATCGGTGACACCCTGAAGGCGAACGACAATTCGATTGCCGTTGAGATGCTCGACTCCATCAAGGATGTAGGCTACAAATACGCTACCTTGTTCGGAGCCACCATCGGTCTTTCCGACATGATTGTTCCTGCTGCAAAGCAAGAGTTGGTTGCGAAGGCCAATACCTTGCAGCAGCGGATCCTTGACCAGTATCGTCAGGGTCATATCACGCAGGAAGAACGGTACAACCGGGTCATCGAGGTTTGGACACAGACCAATGACCAGCTCACTGATGCGTTGATGGCAGAGTTGAAGGTCAGCCAGAATGGCTTCAACCCGCTCTTCCTCATGGCTGACTCCGGTGCTCGTGGTTCCAAGACGCAGATCAGGCAGCTTGGTGGTATGCGTGGTTTGATGGCCAAGCCGTCCGGCGACGTCATCGAGTTCCCCATCAAGTCGAACTTCAAGGAAGGACTCTCCATCATCGAGTTCTTCATCTCCACCAACGGTGCCCGCAAGGGTCTTTCCGACACCGCACTCAAGACTGCTGAGGCAGGGTACCTTTCCCGTCGTCTGGTTGATATCAGCCAGGATGTGGTGGTCAATGAGGACGATTGCCATACCATCAACGGTATCTATCGTGGAGCCATCAAGGATGGTGATGAAATCGTCGAGACTCTTGCTGAGCGTATTGTCGGTCGTTGTCCTGTTGAGGACGTGTTGCATCCCTTCTCCCGTGAGATTATTGCTCATGCGAATGAGGAGATTGATGACGGAACGGCCAAACGGATTGAGGAAGCGGGCATCGAAAGAGTGCTTCTGCGGACTGTTCTTACGTGTGAAGCTAAGCACGGCGTTTGCCGCAAGTGCTACGGCCGTAACCTTGCCACCAACCGACCGGTTGTCATCGGTGAGGCTGTCGGTATCATCGCGGCCCAGTCAATCGGCCAGCCCGGTACCCAGCTTACGATGCGTACCTTCCACGTCGGTGGTACCGCTTCGACCAGTTCTGAGGAGAACAAGCTGACCTACAACTACCCGGTCATCATCGGCAACATCACCGGTTCGAGGGTTGTTCGTGCAAGCGATTCGGTCAATGTCTTTACCCGTAAGGGGCACATCGAATACTTCCGTGTCAACGCAGTTATTGAGGAGAAGTCTTTCGACAAGCTGCTGGTTGAGGACGGGATGATCGTTGCCAAGGGCACCCCGATTTATGAGAAAGGCGGGAATAAGATTCTCAGCGAAGAGAACGGCTCGGTGAAGATGCTTGGTTCGAAAATCTATCTGGTGGGTCATGCTACCAGCCAGGTGGTCAAGACAGGATCTGAACTTCTTGTCGAGAGCGGGCAGTTCGTAGAGGCAAAGACTCCGATCGTATCCTTCGACCCCTTCAGTGAGCCGGTGCTTGCAGAAGAGGCAGGGTATGCGAAGTTCGTCGATATCAAGTTGGGGACAACGCTCATCGAAGAGGTGAACGAGGAAACCGGCAACATTGAGAAGAAAATCACCGAGCACGCCCTTGAATCGCTGCAGCCCCGCATCGAGATCACTTCCGCAGAGCACGGGAAAGGCGATGTTGTCGCTGTGTACCTGCTTCCTGGTGGCTCCTACTTGCAGATCAAGGACAATGCTCCTGTCGTCAAGGGTACCATCCTGGCCAAGTTGCTCAAGGAAGGTATCAAGACCAAGGACATCACCGGTGGTCTTCCGCGTGTTGGTGAACTCTTTGAGGCACGCCGTCCCCGCAATACGGCCATCCTGGCACAGGTTTCCGGCTTGGTCAGCATTGGAGCGATCGTCAAGGGAAAGCGGACCATTCTTGTGACCGATGCCTATGGGCATGAGTACAAGCACATGGTGCCGATGGGCAGGAACCTGCTTGTTCGTGATGGTGATTCCGTGGAAGCAGCCGAAGCCTTGTGTGACGGCGCGACCGATCCGCACGATATCCTGGATATCCTCGGTGAGAATGCCTTGCAGTCCTTCCTTGTGGATGAGGTCCAAGAGGTGTACCGAATGCAGGGTGTACAGATCAACGACAAGCACTTGGGTGTGATTGTTCGGCAGATGCTGCGCAAGGTCGAGGTTGTCCATGTCGGTGACACCAATCTCATCCATGGTCAGCAGGTCGACAAGTATCGGTTCTTCGAAGAGAATGACCGGGTAATCACCGAAGGTGGTGAGCCTGCTGTTGCACGGCCTCTGCTCTTGGGTATCACCCGAGCTTCCTTGAGTATTGACTCCTTCATCAGTGCCGCATCCTTCCAAGAGACTACCAAGGTCTTGACAAACGCAGCTATTGCTGGTAGTAAGGATGAGTTGCGCGGTTTGAAAGAGAACGTCATCATTGGCCATCTGATCCCTGCCGGGACCGGTATGCGCAAATACCGTGATGTGAAGCTCAAGGACGAGGAACTGCTTGCACTGCAGCAGAAAGTTGATGCAGTGAAGGAATCCAGGCGTCAGGAAATGATCGATGACGATGACTTTGACGTGGAAGATTTGGCAGACATGAAATCCGTAGGTGATACCGTGGATGTGGACGAATCGGACGAGGATTGACCAGTACGCCTGTCGGCGTGCCGGTTTTCCTGAAAAGATTCGTGGAAAAACCATACCACTGTGTCCATGCTGGGTACGGATTTTACATACGACGTGCTGCCCGTAGGGCGGTACAGGCCCCCGCTTTTGTGAGAGGTGGTGGACCAAAGAAAGAAAAGGGAGTGTGTCTACAAGATGCCTACTATTAATCAGCTGATCAGAAAGGGAAGGAAGAGTGTCGCAAACAAGACCAAGTCCCCAGCCCTTGAAGGTTGTCCCCAGAAGCGTGGTGTTTGCACCAGGGTTATGACCGTCACCCCGAAGAAGCCGAACTCTGCTCTCAGAAAGGTTGCACGTGTGCGCCTCTCCAACGGCATTGAGGTTACTGCCTATATCCCCGGTATTGGCCACAACCTGCAGGAGCACTCGGTGGTTCTTCTGCGCGGTGGAAGGGTCAAGGACCTTCCCGGTGTTCGCTACCACATTGTTCGCGGTGCCAAGGATACCCTCGGTGTTGCAGATCGCAAGAGAAGTCGCTCCAAGTATGGTGCCAAGCGGCCCAAGGCTTGATAGGGAAGGAGAAATACTATGTCAAGAAGAACTACTGCCCCTGTCAGGGAAGTGCTGCCTGATCCCGTATACGGAAGTGTCATCGTCGAGAAGTTCATTTGCCGCATGATGGTCGATGGAAAGAAGTCCATCAGCACAAGGATCATCTACCAGGCAATGGCTTTCCTTGGAGAGAAGACCGGTGAGAAGCCGCTCGATGTCTTCCTCAAGGCTCTCGAAAACGTCAAGCCCGTCGTGGAAGTGAAGAGTCGCCGCGTTGGTGGTGCAACCTATCAGGTTCCCGTCGAGATTCGTGACAATCGCCGTGAGGCATTGGCAATGCGCTGGATCATCGCTGCAGCCCGCAACCGTAATGGTCGCAGCATGGCTGAGAAGCTTGGTGCAGAGCTGCTGGATGCTTTCCAGAACACTGGTTCCGCCTTCAAGAAGAAGGAAGATACCCACAGGATGGCAGAAGCCAACAAGGCTTTCAGTCACTACCGCTGGTAGAACCAAAGCACATGAAAAGCCGGCTTTTTCGTATGAAAAAGTCGGTTTTTCTTTATCTTAATGGAATTAGTTTGCATCGCTTGACATTAAAAGTGCTTTGGCGTATAGTGCTTAAGGTGTCCGCATAGGTATACCCATGCGGTGCTATGAAGAGCCAAACCGATTATTGCAGAAGCAATGATAAGGTGGTTTCAGGCAGTACGAAGTTTTTTACAAAACTTATACTATGTCGTCAGGATGGATTCTCCAGGCCTGCCGACCTCTGGAATCCTCTTATATTTTGTTTCCTCATAATTAGTTTGTCTCAAACGGAATGGTAAAGGCTTTGGGCCTTTATGAGCACATATTAATTATTTTTTGTGACAGTCAATGGAACGTCACAAGGAGGAAATGATGGCAAAAGAGAAATTTCAGAGGACGAAGCCACACGTAAACGTAGGAACCATCGGTCACGTTGACCATGGTAAGACTACCCTTACCGCCGCAATTACCATGCACTGTGCTAAGCTGTTTGGCGATAAGGCTCTTGCTTACGATGCAATTGACAACGCCCCTGAGGAAAAAGAGCGTGGTATTACCATCAACACCAGGCACGTTGAGTATCAGTCCACCAACAGGCACTATGCACACGTTGACTGCCCGGGACACGCTGACTACATCAAGAACATGATCACCGGTGCTGCACAGATGGACGGCGCCATCATCGTCGTCGCAGCTACTGACGGTGCTATGGCCCAGACCAAGGAGCACATCCTTCTGGCTCGCCAGGTTGGTGTACCCTGCCTTATCGTATTCATCAACAAGTGCGACCAGGTTGACGATCCTGAATTGATCGACCTCGTTGAGGAAGAGATGCGCGACCTGCTTCGCGATTACGGTTTTGACGGCGACAACGCTCCTGTCATCCGCGGTAGTGCCTATGATGCCATGACCCAGCCGGACAACCCTGAAGCAACCAAGTGCCTCGATGAGCTGCTTGATGCAATGGATTCCTTCATTCCGCTTCCGGAGCGCGCTGTTGACCAGGCCTTCCTGATGCCGATCGAAGACATCTTCTCCATCTCCGGTCGTGGTACCGTTGTTACCGGTCGTATCGAACGCGGTATCATCAAGGTCAACGAACCCGCTTCCATCGTCGGTATCCGCGAGACCCGCGAAACCGTCGTAACCGGCGTTGAGATGTTCAACAAGCTGCTTGATGAAGGTCAGGCTGGTGACAACATCGGAGCACTGCTCCGCGGTGTTGACAAGAAGGACGTTGTTCGTGGCCAGGTTCTGGCAAAGCCCAAGTCCATCCAGCCCCACGCCAAGTTCCTTGGTACCGTATACGTACTGAGCAAGGACGAAGGTGGCCGTCACTCACCGTTCTTCGGTGGATACCGCCCGCAGTTCTATTTCCGCACCACTGACATCACTGGTACGGTAAACCTGCCCGAAGGCAAGCAGATGGTTCTGCCTGGTGACCACACTGATATCATCGTTGAGCTCATTCACCCTGTCGCCATGGACAAGGGACTCCGCTTCGCTATCCGCGAGGGTGGTAGGACCGTTGCTTCCGGCCAGGTTACCGAGATTGTCGAGTGATTTTTTGACGAATGTCTTGCCATCATCGGCTGATGATGGCAAGGCCCGTTTTTTGGAGGAATAATGGCTAAAGAAAGAATTCGAGTAAGGTTGAGAGGCTTTGATATTGAGCTGGTTGAGCAGAGCTCCAAAGCTATCGTTGAAACTGTTGTCAGGGCTGGTGCCACTGTATCAGGTCCTGTTCCTCTCCCGACTCGTGTCAACAAGTACACTGTCCTGAGATCGCCCTTTGTCAATAAGAAGTCTCGCGAGCAGTTCGAGATGAGAACCCACAAAAGGTTGATTGACATTTTGGATCCTACATCAAAAGTCATGGATGCCCTCATGAAGCTTGAGCTCCCTGCCGGTGTGGATGTAGAGATTAAACAGTAAGAGAGTTGAGGTAAGAGATGTTAGGGCTTATCGGCAAAAAAGTTGGAATGACACAGGTGTTTGATGCGCAAGGCAGGCTTACACCCGTGACTGTAATAAAAATTGAGGGCAATGTTGTTGTCACGGAACGTACCGAGGATAAGAATGGCTATGAAGCCGCTGTCCTGGGCACCGGCGACAAGAAGAAAAGCACTATCACCAAGCCATATGCTGGCCAGTTCAAGGAAGTTTGTGAACCGAAGCAGCATGTCATTGAGTTCCGCGATTATGAGAAGGAAGTCAATGTCGGTGAGGTATTGGGCGTGGATATATTCAAGGACATCTCCTTTGTGGATGTTACCGGAACCTCGAAAGGCAAGGGCTATGCTGGTGGTATGAAGCGTCATGGCTTCAGCGGTGGACGCGCCACTCACGGCTCCAAGTTCCATCGTGACATCGGTGGTACTGCAATGTCTTCCACCCCTGCCCGCACGTTCAAGGGTCACCGGATGGCTGGCCACATGGGTAATGAGAGGACGACGGTACAGAACCTGAAGGTCGTCCGTGTCGATGAAGAGATGCAGGTCCTTATGGTTAAGGGTGCTATCCCTGGCCCCGCCCAGAGTGTCGTCATCGTCAAGAAAGCGATCAAGAAGTAGGGGCGAGATATATGGAAACCAAAGTCTTTTCTATCGACGGCAGTGAAGTCAGAACCATCGTGTTGAACGACGAAGTCTTCAACAGGGAGGTAAGTGACGGATCCATTTACTATGCCGTGAACAACGAGCTTGCAAACCGCCGCGTCGGTACTGCATGCACGAAGACCCGCGCTGAGGTCCATTACAGCAATGTGAAGCCATACAAGCAGAAGGGAACCGGTAATGCACGTGCTGGTGACAAAAAGTCCCCTGTCTGGGTTGGTGGTGGTACGATTTTCGGACCCAAGCCGCGTGATTACAGTTACACGCTTCCCAAGAAGATGAAGAGGCTTGCTATGAAGAGCCTTCTCTCATTGGGCGTGAAAGAAGAACGCCTTGTTGTTGTCGAGGATTTTTCCATCGAGGGCGGCAAGACCAGGGATCTGAACCAGATCATCAAGAATTTCGTCAAGGATGAGACCAGAACCATCCTGATCCTGAAGGATGACGATGAGATGATGCGCCGCGCTGCGAAGAATATTCCGTACCTGCGTGTCCTTTCGTACAACAGACTTTCTGCAAAGGAACTGCTGTATGGGAGAAAGCTCCTGGTTCTGGAAGGTGCCGCTAAGAATCTCAACGATTTCTACGGCGACAAATAAGGGGACCGGAAATGAGAGCAGACCAAGTTATCATTCAGCCCGTACTGAGCGAGAAAACGAACATTGCTCGTGAGGGTGAAATTAAAAAGTACACGTTCAAGGTCCGCATGGACAGCAACAAGTTCCAGATCAAAGCCGCCGTCAAGGAGCTTTTTGGGGTTGAAGTTGCCGATTGCAACGTGATGATTGTGAAGGGCAAGCCTAAGTATTCCCGCGGTAAGGGTGGTAGCATCCTTGGTAACACCGGTGACTGGAAGAAGGCTGTCGTAACCTTGGCCAAGGGTGAAACCATCCAGGCCATCGAAGGCGTATAAGGAGAAGTTGGAACATGGCTCTTAAAACTTACAAGCCCAATACTCCAGGCCTTCGCCAGAAGACCACCTTGGTCTTCAGCGAGCTGACTGCCACCAAGCCTGAGAAGTCCTTGACCTTTGGCCTCACCAAGAAGGCAGGTAGGGATACCTTTGGGCGCATCAGCGTTCGCCGTAGAGGCGGCGGCCACAAGCGTGCATATCGTATCATCGATTTCAAGCGCGACAAGTACGGGATTCCCGGTACGGTCAAGACCATCGAATACGATCCGAACCGCAGTGCAAACATCGCTCTGGTATTCTATGCCGATGGTGAGAAGCGCTACATGATCGCCCCCAAGGGCCTGACAGTCGGAACGACCGTCATCAGCGGGCCTGAAGCCCCCATCCAGAGCGGCAATGCTCTTCCTTTGAAGAACATTCCTCTTGGTTTGATGGTGCACAACGTTGAGCTTACGCTCGGCCGCGGCGGACAGCTGGTACGCAGTGCAGGTTTGGGTGCAACCCTGGTTGCCAAGGAAGGGGATTATGTCACCCTCCGCCTCCCCTCAGGTGAGATGAGAATGGTGTTCGGCGAGTGCTATGCTACCCTCGGGCAGCTCGGCAACGAAGATCACATGAACGTCAGCCTCGGAAAGGCCGGTGCAAGTCGCCATCTTGGAAGAAGGCCGAAGGTTCGTGGTGTTGCGATGAACCCGATCGATCACCCGCATGGTGGTGGTGAAGGCAAGACCGCAGCAGGACGCAACCCTGTTACCCCGTGGGGTAAGCCGACCAAGGGTGGAAAGACCCGATCCAAGAAGAAGCCTTCCGGCGCATTCATCGTCAAGAAGCGGAAGTAGGAGTAGAAAGTGGCTAGATCTATCAAGAAAGGTCCTTTTATTGAGAAGAAACTGTATAAGAGGATTCAAGAGTCTCTAAAGACGAATCAGAAGCAGATGATCAAGACTTATTCCCGCTGTTCAACGATCATCCCTGAAATGGTGGGATTCACGATTTCCGTGTACAACGGAAAGACTTGGATTCCTGTATATGTTACGGAAAACCTGGTTGGACACAAGCTCGGCGAGTTTGCTCCCACCAGAATCTTCCGCGGGCACGCTTCCGACAAGAAGGTCGGTTAAGAGATGGGTACTAATATGGAAGAAAAGAAAGGTTATTCAGCAACTGCAAAGTATCTGATGGTATCTCCTTCCAAGGTTCGCCCCGTCGCCAATCTTGTTCGGAATAAGTCGTATGTGGAAGCAGTTGCAATTCTTGAGGCCATGCCCCAGAAGGGATCGAACCTGATCCTGAAGGTATTGCAATCCGCTTGTGCAAATGCACTTGATCAGAACAAGAAGCTCGATGAAGAGAACCTTGTGGTCAAGGAATTGCAGGTTAACGAGGGTCCGAGGCTCAAGAGAGTCTGGCCGAGATCCCATGGAAGACGGGATATTCTGCTTAAGAGGATGTCACACATTACCGTCGTCGTTGACGAAAAAGCAAGCGTGAGGAAATAAATGGGCCAGAAAGTTAATCCTATTGGACTCCGTCTTGGAGTCAACAAGACCTGGAAGTCCAAGTGGTATGTGGACCCCAGGGAGTATGCGGACACCCTGCATGAAGATCTGAAGCTGAGAAAGGCTTTGGTTGAATGCCCGGAAGTCCAGGGTGCTGAGATTTCGGATGTGGAAATCATCCGCAAGCCGCAGCGCATTACGATTGTGATCACCACCAGCCGCCCCGGTATCATCATTGGTAGCAAGGGTGCGAATGTTGAGAAGCTGGGCGCACGCCTGCAGAAGCTTTCCAACAAGAAGGTGCAGATCAAGATCAAGGAGATCAAAAAGCCTGAGGCTGACGCCCAGCTGATCGCCATGAACGTTGCCAAGCAGCTCGTGTCCCGCGGTTCTTTCCGCAGAGCTATGAAGACTGCTGTTTCCAAGGCAATCCAGAGTGGTGCCCAGGGTGTGAAGATCCGGCTCTCCGGTCGTATCGGTGGTGCAGAAATTGCACGCTCTGAGTGGATGAAGGAAGGACGTGTTCCTCTTCACACCCTTCGCAGCGACATCGATTACGGATTTACCACTGCTAACACTACCTTTGGTGTCATTGGCGTCAAGGTATGGGTTTTCAATGGTGAGATCTACGATCGTGCAGTCAAAGAAGACGCCGGTGGGCTGGTAAGAAAGCCCAGCAAGAACGAAGGCGTTGAGGCAAGGAGTTAGTAGGCCATGCTTAGTCCAAAGAGAATCAAATACAGAAAGAAACAGCGTGGCACCACCGATGGTGTTGCACACCGCGGTAATACCATTGCTTTCGGTGAGTTCGCTTTGCTCGCGCTTGAGCCGAAGTGGATCACCAACCGCCAGATTGAGGCAGCTCGTATCGCCATGACCCGTCACATCAAGCGTGGTGGTAAGGTATGGATCAGGATTTTCCCTGACATGCCCTACACCAAGAAGCCTGCTGAAACCAGACAGGGTAACGGTAAGGGTTCCCCCGAAGGGTGGGTCGCCGTGGTGAAGACCGGGGCTGTGATGTTCGAGATGGGTGGCGTAAGCGAAGAATTGGCCCGTGAAGCATTGACGCTTGCTGCGTCGAAGCTTCCGATCAAGACAAAGTTTGTCGCCAGAAGGGAAGTGGAGTAAGAGTATGAAGAATTCATATACAGATTTGACCCTTGATGAGCTGGTAGCCAAGAAGGAACAACTTCATAAGGAGTACTTTGACCTTCGCATGGGCAGGGTGCTCGGGCATGTGGAGAATCCGCTGGCTGTTCGTACCATCAGGAGGAACATCGCTCGTGTGAATACCCGCATTCGCGAATATGAGCTCGGAATCCGGAAAGCGGCAAAGTAAGGGAGAGCGATTCAGATGGAAGTTAACAAGAAGAGTTTTACCGGCCAGGTGGTCAGTGACAAGATGGATAAGACGATTGTCGTCGCCATCTCCTCCAGAAGGCTGCATCCCCTGTACAAGAAGTATGTGACCACCACCAAGAAGGTGAAGGCACATGATGAACGCAACGAGGCCAATATCGGCGACACCGTGCGTGTTGTTGAAAGCCGCCACATCAGCAAAGACAAGTGCTGGCGTCTCGTGCAGATCGTCGAGCGCGCTCGGTAATAGGAGAAAGACGATATGGTACAGATGCAGACGTATTTGAATGTAGCGGACAACAGTGGTGCCAAGCAGGTGCAGTGCATCAAGGTTCTTGGCGGCAGCCACCGGTATGTAGCCGGCGTTGGTGATATCATCGTCGTTGCTGTGAAGAACGCACTGCCCCACGGCGCCATCAAAAAGGGTGACGTCATGAAGGCAGTCATTGTTCGTACGAAGAAGGAATACCGCAGACCTGACGGTACCTATATCAGGTTCGATGACAACGCATGCGTTATCATCGATGCCAACAATAACCCGCGCGGCAAGCGCATCTTCGGGCCCGTAGCAAGAGAGCTGCGTGACAAGTACATGAAGATCGTTTCTCTCGCGCCGGAAGTGTTGTAGGAGTGTGTGCACATGAAGCTTAAAAAGAACGACACCGTACTGATTATTGCAGGTAAGGACAAAGGAAAGACCGGCAAGATCGTTAAGGTAGACCGTGAGAAAGAAAGGGTCGTCGTCCAGGGTGCCAACATGGTCAAGAAGACCATGAAAAAGAAGAATCCGCAGGATAAGGGCGGCATTATGGAAATCGAGGCAGCAATCCACGTTTCCAATGTTGCGTACGTCACCAGCAAGGGTGAGCCTACCAGGATCGGGTACAAGTTTGATGAAAGCGGCAAGAAAGTCCGCTATGCCAAGAAAACCGGGGAAGTAATCTAATGGAAAAATTTGTACCAAACCTCAAAACAAAATACCTCGAGACAGCAGCTCCGGCTCTGTTCAAGGAACTTGGCTATTCCTCCAAGATGCAGGTCCCTGCCCTCGAAAAGATTGTCGTCAGTGTTGGTGTCGGTGAAGCAATTGTAAACAAGAAGCTTCTCGATGCAGCGGTGAAAGAGCTTGAGCAGATCACCGGCCAGCATGTACTGAAGACCAAAGCCAGAAAGTCCATTGCTAACTTCAAGGTCCGTGAGGGTCAGGAGATTGGCGCCATGGTTACCCTTCGTGGTGACAACATGTGGTTCTTCCTGGAGAGGCTGATCAGCATCGCCCTTCCCCGTGTCAAGGACTTCAAGGGTGTAAAGCCCAATGCCTTTGATGGTCATGGAAACTATTCGCTTGGCGTCACCGAGCAGATTATTTTCCCGGAAATCGACTTCGATAAGATCGAGCGTGTCAGCGGCTTCAACATCGCCATTGTTACGACCGCGAAGACCGATGAAGAAGGCTACGCCCTGCTTGAAAAGCTTGGCATGCCCTTCAGCAAATAAGGGTGGAGACATATGGCAAAGAAATCAATGATCGTAAAGGCCAATAGGGAGCCCAAGTTCAGTACCAGACACGTCAATCGCTGCAGAGTTTGTGGCAGACCCCGTGGCTATATGCGCCAGTTCGATATGTGCAGGATCTGCTTCCGCAAATTGGCAAGTGAAGGCCAGATTCCTGGTGTTACCAAATCCAGTTGGTAGGAGAGAAAAATGGCTGTAAGTGATCCAGTTGCTGATATGCTGACCAAAATCAGAAATGCTAGTTTGGCTAAGCATGAGAAAGTAGATATTTCCACTTCGAAGATGAAGCTTCAGATTGTGAAGATTCTGAAGAATGAAGGGTATATCAAGAACTTCAAGAAGGTCACCAAGGATGGGATTTCCTATATCCGCGTCTTCTTGAAGTATGATGAAACGCAAGGTCCTGTATTGCACGGGATTGAACGCATTTCCACTCCCGGCCGCCGTATTTATACCGGCTATCGGGACATGCCCCGTGTGTACAACGGACATGGTGTCGTTGTAGTCTCCACTTCTTCTGGTATCATCACCGGCAAGAAGGCGACTGAGAACAAGGTCGGTGGTGAGCTGATCTGCTCTATTTGGTAAGGTGGTAAAAAATGTCCAGAGTTGGAAAATTGCCGATCACAGTACCGCAGGGGGTCAAGGTTGCCATCACCGATGGTATCATTGATGTTCAAGGTCCCAAGGGAAAGCTGAACTGTCCTACCCGTCCTGAAGTGGTTATCGCCATTGATGGTTCGGTGATTACCGTTCAGCCCAAAGATGAGTCCAAGGAAGCCAACAGTTTCCAGGGTCTCTACCGCCAGCTGATCAATAACATGGTCATTGGTGTTTCCCAGGGATACTCCAAGACCTTGCTGATCAATGGTGTTGGCTACCGCGCCGACCTGAAGGGTGACATTCTGACCCTCAACCTTGGATACTCCACTTTGATCGAAGTGAAGCTTCCTGAGGGAATCACTGCTACATTGGAGAACCCGAACAAGGTTACCCTCAGTGGCATTGATAAGCAGCGTGTTGGACAGACTTGTGCAGAGATTCGCTCTCTTCGTGGTCCTGAGCCGTATAAGGGCAAGGGTATCCGGTATGAGAACGAGGTCATCCGCCGCAAGGCCGGTAAGACCGCTTCGGCAAAGAAATAGTGGGTAGGTAAGAAAGATGAATAGAGTAATCGATAAGAGAAAGAAGCTTGCTCGGCGAAAGCATCACATTCGCAAGAATCTCTCCGGTACTGCCAGCAGGCCGAGGATGAGCGTTTTCCGCAGCAACTCCCACATGTATGTTCAGGTCATTGATGATGTCGCAGGTAGCACTCTTGTTGCAGCCAGCACCATGGAAGGTGAACTGAAGGGCTTGAAGAACACGGTTGCTGATGCTGCAAAGCTTGGGGAAACCATTGGAAAGAGAATGCTTGAGAAGAACATCGATACATGTGTGTTCGATCGAAATGGCTATCTGTTCCACGGCATTGTCAAGGGCATCGCTGACGGCGCACGCAAAGCCGGCGTCAAGTTCTAGGGGGAAACTGTGGAAAGATCGAGAGAAAGAGATAAGGACAGAAACGACGGGTATATCGAGAAGCTGATCAAGCTGAATCGTGTTGCCAAGGTTGTCAAGGGTGGTAGAAGGTTCTCCTTCTCCGCACTGGTTGTTGTAGGTGATCAGAAAGGCAAGGTCGGATATGGTTTCGGCAAGGCCAATGACGTCACTGAGGCAATCCGCAAAGCCGTCGATCGCGCCAAGGCTAATATGATCGTGGTTCCCGTGAAGAAGACTTCAATTCCTCATGAGATCGTGGGCAACTACAAGAGCGCCAGTGTGCTGCTCAAGCCCGCAGTTCCTGGTACCGGTGTCATCGCCGGCGGAGCTGTGCGTGCCATCTGTGATGCATGTGGTATCAACGACATCCTGAGCAAGTCTCTTGGGTCGAAGAACTCCATCAACACGGTGAAAGCTGCCTTTGATGCACTTGAGCATCTGTTCGATGCGAAGGTCGTGGCTAAGAATCGGGGCAAGTCCCTGAGTGAGATGTGGGGGTAAGATGATGGCTGAAGCGAAGAAGGTCAAGGTAACCTTGGTCAAGGGGCTCTCCGGATGCCTGCCCAATCAGCGCAGGACCGTTAAGGCTCTTGGACTTGGCAAGATTTCCAGCTCGGTTATACATGATGCCACTCCCGCAAATCTCGGGATGGTCCGTGTAGTTGCACACCTTGTGAAAGTCGAGGAGATGTAAGATGGGACAGATCAACGCACCGAAGGGTGCCAATACAAAAAAAACAATCGTAGGTCGTGGCGCTTCCTCGAAGGGTCGCTCCTGCGGTAGAGGTCACGATGGACAGAGTTCCCGCTCCGGCGGTGGTGTTCGTCTTGGCTTTGAAGGCGGCCAGATGCCTCTGTACCGCCGCGTCGCAAGAAGGGGTTTCTCGAACAGCGTATTCAAGCAAGAGTATGTTGTCGTGTCCCTCGATGTGATTTCCGCCAACTTTGAAGATGGAGATGTAGTTACCCTCGACGCCCTTAAGGACGCTGGGTTGGTCAAGGGATACAATGCACAGGCCAAAATCCTGAGCAATGGTGAACTGACCAAGAAGGTAGTCATTGACGGACTGAAGGTTTCCGCAAGCGCAATCGAGAAGATTAAGGCTGCGGGCGGCGAAATCAGATAACAAAGAAGGGCTTTATGGCAAACTCCTTAGTTGAGATGTATAGAATTAAGGATCTTCGCAAGAAGATTTTCATGACCCTGGGCCTGCTGATTGTCAGCAGGGTCGGGGCGGTGATTCCTATTCCTGGGATTGATCCGGAAGTTCTGAAACTGTTTTTTCTTTCACAGAGTTCAAGTTCCAATATTGGTCTCACCGAGTATTTGAACTTTTTCTCCGGCGGAGCATTTTCCAACTTCTCACTCTTTATGCTTGGTGTCATGCCGTACATCAGCATGCAGATCATTCTGCAGCTGTTGATGCTGGTCGTGCCCTCGCTGAAGAAGCTGGCTCAGGATCCGTCAGGCCATAAGAAGATACAGCAGTACACCAGATATGGTACGATTGTCGTTTGTCTTATCCAGTCGTATGTTGTAACCATTTACGCCAACTCCATTCCCGGCGTGATGACGATGGGCGTCCTGCCGTTCACGTTGATTGCTATGCTCACCGTGACCACCGGCTCGATGCTCTTGATTTGGATCGGTAACAAGATCACCCAGTGGGGTATCGGAAACGGTATCAGCTTGTTGATTTTTGCCGGTATTGTCGCAAGATTCCCCGAGGCTGTCTCGGTCCTGTTCAGAAGCATCTCCGCGGGTGTACTGAATCCGATCGTCGTCTTGGTGGTCTTTGTGATGTTTTTGGTGGTTGTCGCTCTCGTCGTGTACGAGGAGCAGGGCGTCCGCAAGATTCCTGTAAACTATGCCAAGCGCGTGGTAGGCCGGAAGATGTATGGTGCACAGAGCACCTATATCCCCATCAAGGTCAACCCGTCTGGTGTCATTCCGGTAATCTTCGCGAGTGCATTGCTCTCGTTCCCCTTGCAGATCGCCACTACCTTGGGCCCGGAAGTAAGGTGGCTTGCCGCCTTTGCCAACTGGCTGAATCCGCAGGGTGCCCCCTATCTGATTATCTACGCCCTGTTGATCATAGCGTTTGCTTTCTTCTATACGCAGGTGTCAATGAACCCGGTTGAGATGGCCAAGCAGATTCGTGAGAACGGTGGCTCGGTACCTGGAGTACGGTCCGAGAAACTTGAGGAGTACCTTACCAGGGTCCTTAACCGCATCGTCCTTCCCGGCTCCCTTTTCTTGGCTTTCATTGCCTTGATTCCCACGCTGGTACAGAAGTTCTTCAACTTCCCCTCTACTGTGGCCATGCTTTTCGGTGGAACGTCATTGCTGATTCTTGTCGGCGTTGACTTGGATACCATGCGTCAGATTGAGGGTGTCATGAAAATGCACCACTACGATGGGTTCAATGTGGGTAGCAGAAAGTCAAAACATATTTAGGCTAGGAGCTAGAACATGAAAGTAAGAGCAAGTGTCAAACCGATTTGTGACAAGTGCAAAGTAGTCAGACGGAATGGGGTGGTCCGCATTATTTGTGACAATCCCAAGCACAAGCAGAGACAGAGATAACAGGGTTCGGCGCAAGCCTTCCTACTCTATAAGAGAAATTCAGGAGGCCATGAATGGCGAGAATTGCAGGTGTAGATTTGCCGAACAAGGCAGTGAAAATAGCCTTGACCTATATCTACGGGATCGGTAGATACTCGGCGGTTGAGATTTGTGAGAAAACGAATATCAATCCCGATAGCAACATCAATACCCTTTCAGGTGATGATCTTGCGGTCCTCCGCAAGGTCATTGAAGAAGAGTACAAAGTTGAGGGACGTCTGAGAACAGAAGTCGCTCTGAATATCAAGCGCCTTATGGACATTGGCTGCTATCGTGGCCTTCGTCATCGTAAGGGTCTTCCGGTACGCGGACAGAGGACTAAGACCAATGCCCGTACTCGCAAGGGTAAGAAGAAGACCGTTGCGTCTAAGAAGAAATAAGGAGCAGGTACCAAATGGCTACAGCAAAACGTAAAGTCAAGAAAACGGTATACGAAGGCAACGTCTACATTCAGGCAACCTTCAACAATACCATTGTTACCGTAACCGACCTCAACGGTAATGCGGTATCCTGGGCCAGCGCTGGCGGACTTGGTTTCCGCGGTGCAAAGAAATCCACTCCCTATGCAGCACAGACCACAGCCGAGAAGGCTGCCAAGGCTGCTATGGACAGCGGACTCCAGGAAGTGAACGTATTTGTGAAGGGACCCGGTGTTGGCCGCGAAAGCGCCATCAGGACGTTGGGTGTGCTCGGACTGAAGGTCCGTTCCATCCGTGACGTCACCCCCATCCCCCACAATGGATGCAGACCTCGCAAGAGTAGAAGAGTCTGATGAGGAGATAGCAGTTACATGGCAAGATATACTGGACCTAAGTGCAGATATTGCAGAGCCGAGAGGACCAAGTTGTTCCTCAAGGGAGATCGTTGTCATTCCGGCAAGTGCCCGATGAACGATACCAAGTCCACCGGTCTTCCGGGCAAGGATCCGCGTGCCCGTTCCAAGAAGCCGACCGACTATGGTTTGCAGCTCCGCGAGAAGCAGAAGCTGAAGAGAACCTATTGCATGCTCGAGAAGCAGTTCAAGCTGACCTTCGACGAAGCTGCAAGAATTCCCGGTAAGACTGGTGAGAACCTGATCATGCTCCTTGAGCAGAGGCTCGACAATGTGGTGTTCCGTCTCCACTTTGCAGCAAGCCGCAATCAGGCAGCTCAGTTTGTCAACCACGGGCATATTTTCGTGAATGGCAAGCGTGTAAGCATTCCTTCCTACCGCCTTCGCCCCGGTGACGTTGTCAGCGTTGGTGCAAAGGGTCAGAAGATGCTTATGATCAAGGAGAACCTCAAGGAATATACCAAGAGCGGCGTCTGCCAGTGGCTGAGCCTGGATGTGGATGCCATGAAGGGTACCTTCGTTGCAGTTCCGAGAAGAAGTGAAGTCACCGAGCTCGAGAAGATTAACGAGCAGCTGGTTGTCGAGTTGTATTCCAGATAAGGAGTAACCATGGCACGCAAAAACCTTCTGAAGGGCTTTAAGAAGCCCAAGGGGATAACCTTCGAACACAGCGCAGTTGAGCCGAACTATGGAAAATTCATTGCCTATCCGTTTGAGAGAGGCTTTGGAACCACGATCGGAAACACGCTCAGGAGGGTGCTTCTCTCTTCGATCCAGGGGTATGCCGTCACAGCCGTCAAGTTCACCAGCTTCAATGAGGATGGTGTCCCCCATCTTGTCTCCAGCGAGTATGAGCAGCTCCCTGGTGTCCGTGAGGATATCGCGGATATCATTGCTGCCCTGAAGAAGCTGCAGATCAGGATGCCCGAGGATTCGGAGGGGACCAACCTTCTCATCGAATGCAAGGGACCTGGCGTAGTGACAGGCGCAAACTTCGAGCGTGACCAGGTTGAGATCACCAACAAGGATCTGGTTATCTTCACGATGATGGATGATGCCAACATCGAGATGGAAGTCCAGATTGACCTTGGTAGGGGCTATGTCCCGTCTGAAATCAACGAGAAGTATGTGGAAGAGATCGGGACCATTCCCATCGACGCCACGTTCTCACCGGTTACCCGCGTCAAGTATTCGATTGAACCCACCCGTGTCGGCTATCGTAGTGATTACGACAAGCTTACATTGGAAATCTACACCGATGGTACCATTGCTCCTCAGAATGCACTTGCAGAGGCTGCGAAGATTGCGAAGGAATACTTCCAGATCTTCATCAACTTTGACGAGACGCTGATCAGCAACAACGATGAGGTGGATGAGGAAGAGGAAAGAGTCAGAAAGATTCTCAACACTTCGGTTGAGGAGCTCGAACTGACGGTTCGTTCCAGCAACTGCCTCAAGAACGCCAACATCCGCACGATCGGTGATCTCACCAAGAAAACTGAGGAAGAGATTGCAAAAACGAGGAACTTCGGCAAGAAGAGCCTGCAGGAAATCAAGGAAAAACTGAAGGAGTGGAATCTCAGCCTTGGGATGACCGACTACAGTGTCCTGAAGACCGCAATCAAAGTACCAGGGAACAAGGAAGAAGAGAATGAAGCATAGGATTGGATTCAATGCGCTTAGTAGGAACTCTGCACACCGCAAGGCTCTCAAGCGCAACATGGTGACCTCTCTGTTCAGGTATGAACGGATTGAGACCACCAAGGCAAAGGCTCTGGAAGTTCGCAGAATGGCAGAGAAGATGATTACCCGTGCAAAGGTTGACAGTGTTGCCAACCGCCGTCAGATTGCAAAGGATATCACTGATGAAGCTATTTCTGCAAAACTCTTCACAGAGATCGCTCCCTTGTTTGTCGAGCGCAAGGGCGGGTATACCCGCATCCTGAAGACCGGCAACCGCCTCGGAGACGCTGCCGAGATGGTCATCCTTGAGCTGGTTGAGAAGACTGCCAAGAGTGACAAGAAGGCTGAGAAAAAGTCTGAAAAGACTGAAAAGAAGGCCTCCAAGCCAGCCAAGAAGGCTGAGAAGAGTGACAAAGAGGAGAAATAAGCCTCTGTAGGGCCTCTTCACAAACAAACTGTCCGAAAGGGCGAAGCCGCTGTTGTAATGACGGCGGTTTTTTTGTGCCTTGCGATATGCATGCCGTAGCAAATTGTCATGCTGTCTGTACTTATAGACATGTTTCGTTTACCGTTAAGCCTTGACAATTCACACTGGCATACGTATTATTGTACCAATATAATAGGGGGTAGTATATGAACAGTATACTGAACATCCTCCTTGGTTGTCTTATTGGTATCATCTTAGGTTGGTTAAGCCGTTGGCTGTATGCGAAATTTAAGCTTACCTCGGTCGAACAGAGAGCGATCAGACTGAACGAGGAAGCGATAAAGGAAGCGGAAGCAAAGAGCAAAGAGCTCTTGCTTGAGACTCGGGATCAGTTGTTGAAAGAACAACAACAGCAGGAACGAGAGGCTAGGGAAAGACGGATTGAACTGCAAAGGTTGGAGAGGAGACTTCTTCAGAAGGAAGAGAATCTCGAGCACAAGCAGGCTGAATTGGATGCTATCAAAAAGCAATTGGGAGATCGGGAAGCAGGTCTTACCCGTAAGGAACTTGAGGTTGCCGAAAAAGAAGGCAGCCTGATTATTGAACTTGAACGCATCGCTGCCATGTCTGCAGATGAGGCCAAGGCCATCATCATGGAGACCATGCAAAACGATGCGAGGAGAGATGCTCAGCTCATGATCAACAAGATTGAGCAGGAAGCGCAGCTCTCCGCTGACAAAAAGGCTCGTGATATCGTTGTGACCTCCATCCAGAGGCTTGCCACTGAGGTGGTCAGTGAGGTCACGATCAGTTCGGTGAATCTTCCCAGCGATGAGATGAAGGGTAGGATTATTGGTCGTGAAGGCCGAAATATCCGTACCCTTGAGACGTTGACTGGGGTGGATGTCATCATTGATGACACTCCGGAAGCTGTTGTCATATCCTGCTTCGATCCGGTTCGCAAGGAGATTGCCCGCGTTGCACTCGAGCGCTTGGTACAGGACGGACGGATCCATCCGGCACGCATCGAAGAGGTTGTCAACAAGGTTACCAAGGAAATCGGTCGGATCATTGCTGATGAAGGCGAGAAGGTCATCTTCGATCTGGGTATCCACAATGTGGGTCCGGAAACCATCCGAGCTCTTGGAAGGTTGCATTTCCGTACCAGCTATGGACAGAACGTGCTCAACCACTCCAAGGAAGTTGCCATTCTCTCGGGCATGATCGCCAGCGAGATTGGGGCAAACAGCGAGCTTGCAATGCGCGCCGGTCTGCTTCATGACATAGGCAAGGGCATCGAGACCGAAAGTGATGCCAACCATGCTGAACTTGGTGCCGATATGGCAAAGCGTCTTGGGGAGGACCCAAGGGTGGTCAATGCCATCCTGGCCCACCACAATGACACGGAGCCTCAGACGATTGAAGCTGTCATTGTCCAGATTGCCGATGCCATCAGTGCAGCCCGCCCTGGTGCCCGACGAGAGACGCTGGACAACTACATCAAGCGTCTTGAGTCTCTTGAGCAGATTGCAGAGAGTTTCACCGGTGTGGACAAAGCATACGCCATCCAAGCCGGACGTGAGTTGAGAATTCTGGTGAACAACGACCAAGTCAACGATGATGGGGCCAAGCAGATTGCCAAGGGTATCGCCAGCCGCATCGAAGCAGAGTTGCGCTATCCGGGCAGAATCAAGGTGACCATCATCCGTGAGATGCGGGTCGTCGAATACGCTAGGTAGGTTGTTCGTGTCAGATAGCAAAACATTGGTCGCCCTGCTGCTGGGGGATGTCTGCGGACAGCCCGGAAGCAGGGCTCTCTTTCTCGGATTACATTCGCTCGTCAAGGATTATCGTGCTGACATGGTCGTGGTCAATGGTGAAAATGCCGCCAATGGCTTCGGCCTCAATGCCTCCTTGATGGAGCAGTTCTTCTCGCTTGGCGTCGCGGTGATCACCAGTGGGAATCACATCTGGCAGCAGGAAGACATCAGGCTCTTGCTTGACAGTGAGAAGCGCCTGCTTCGTCCTGCCAACTATCCTCCCCAGGCCCCAGGCCACGGGTCGGTGGTGGTGGATGTCAGAAATCACAAGGTCGGGGTGCTCAACCTGCAGGGACGGCAGTCCATGCCGAGCATCGACTGCCCGTTCAGGATTGGTCTGGAGCAGGTGAATCGGCTGCGCAAGCAAACAAACCTCATTCTCGTCGATTTCCATGCAGAGAGCTCAGAAGAGAAGGAAGCTCTTGGCCTGTACCTTGACGGCAAGGTCAGTGCAGTAGTGGGTACCCATACCCATGTGCAGACCTCGGATGAGAAATTGTTGCCCCAAAAGACAGCGTACATCACCGATCTTGGGCTTTGCGGTCCTTCTGAAAGTGTCATTGGTTCCGACCCGAAGATTTCCATTGCAAAACAGCTGACGCAGATGCCCATGCGCAGTGAGATTTCCGACACCGCACCGCTTTTGCAGGGGGTGTGCGTTACCTTGGACACCTCAACCGGCCAAGCGCTCTCCATTGAGCGGATCTCAAGGCTGTACCAGATCTGATGGCAAGCCGTACCATTGCCTTGCTGCAAGCCTTGCAAGCGCAGTTTGAGGAGTACACCAAGGATCAGCTCACAGCCTTTATTGTTTGCCGCAATGTCTTGGTGGATGGGGTGTTGGTGCCAGACCCGCGTCAGCGGGTGCGCAAGGATGCTTCCTTCTCGTTTACCTTTGATACCTATGTCTCTCGTGGTGGGTACAAGCTGGAACACGCCCTGAAGACCTTCGCTCTGGATGTGTCAGGGTTGGTTATGCTCGATGCAGGATCTTCCACCGGTGGTTTCACCGATTGTCTGCTCAAACAGGGGGCTTCGCTCGTACACAGCGTTGATGTGGGGTACAACCAGCTTGACTGGAGACTTAGGACAGACAAAAGGGTGCTGGTGCACGAAAAACAGAACATCATGACCCTTGAGTCGCTCTCCCCCCAGCCGCAAGCAGCCGTCTGTGACCTCTCCTTCCGTTCAATAGCCGGGGCTGCGAGTCATATTCTCACCCTTTGTTCAGAGGGGCCTTTGGTCTCCTTGATAAAGCCGCAGTTTGAGGTTCCGCGCAACCTTGAGAACTTCAATGGCATCGTCTCTGACCGGAAGGTTCTGCTTGAGGTGATGGACCGAGTATATGACTTGCTTGAGGACGATCAGGTGGGTATCCATGCTGTGGCAAAGAGCCCCATCACCGGCCATAAGGGAAATGTGGAATTTCTTGCCCTTCTCAAACAAGAGAACGGAATGGACAGGGTGCAGTTCCACCAAGAGGTGGATGTACTGCTCAGTTGATGGGTTCGCCTTCCACCAGGATCACCAGGTCCTTTACCCTGGAAAATCCAAGGGCGGTTTCCTTGAGTTGCCCAAACGCACGCTGTAGGTCAGATGAGAGCAGATACTCCTTGCTCAAGTCCACATAGAGGATTCGGTTTGAAAGGGTGAGTCCCCTGAGACTGGTATCGGGATGGATGTAGCTCACGGCGCCTTGCTTGAGCAGCTCCAGGTCAGGTCCCTGCAAAAGTGCCTCGAAGGTGTCGTGATAGGCACTGCCTCCCAAGCGTTGGGTACTGGTGGGGAAGAGGCGGAACGAAGTTGGGGAGTCGGCAAAAGAGACCTGCACGGTTCTATGATCGGAGGATTGCCCCCCTTCCGATTGCTGGTTTTCCAATAAGAGCATAACACCGCTTTCATCCAATGCTTCCCGTACCTTGGGATATCCCAAGGCGACAACCAGAAGGGTGAACACCAACCAACTGAGCAAGAGCAGGACTGTCTTGCGCATCCATTTTCCCCCTATCCGGTTTTCCTGTTCCATCCCTGTATTCTATCAAAACACCTGTCGGGTTTCCAGCTTTACATGAGAGGATAAAGTCCGTATAGTACATTACATATGAGGATATTCAAGGGGATTGCAGCCTCTGAAGGTTTGGCGAAGGGAAAGGCTCTGGTTCATCATCATGCATCGATGGCAGCCGAGAAGCAGCATATTCTTTCCGATGGGGTGGCAGGCGAACTGGAGAAATTCAGAACTGCCCTGGCGTCTGCCAAACGGTTGCTGGAAGAACACAATACTACTGACATTGCAAAGGATTCCAGGGAAATTCTGGAAACCCATATGCTTATGCTTGAGGACCCTGAATATATCCAGCAGATAGAGGATTACATCAGGACCAATTTGGTCTGTTCCCAATGGGCGGTTGACTCCGTCACTTCCAATATGGTCAACCTGCTTGAGGCAACCGGTGATGAGCTCCTGCGAGAGCGTGCTGTTGATTTCCGTGATGTCTCTCTGCACCTGATCGACGCGATCAAGGGGAAGGGCGAGCGGAGAATGGAGCATCTTGATGAGGATGTTGTGCTCATTGCCGATATTCTCATGCCTTCCGAGATCTTCTCCATGGACAAGACCCATATCCTGGGTATCAGTCTCGACGGGGGAGGCAGGGCCAGCCATGTAGCCATCCTGGTGAGGGCTTTCAACATCCCCACTGTTCTTGCCACCAATGGTGCGTCCAAAACGGTCACTGATGGCGAAGAGGTAATCGTGGATGGCATCTATGGGGAGGTCTTCATCCGGCCCGACCATACGGTTTCCCAGATGCTCGACGAACGCTTCAACCTTTGGCAGGAGCATGAGGTCGAGTTGCATAAGATGGTGGAGCTCCCTACCACAACCACCGATGGTCATTCAATGTTGCTGAAGGCGAATATCCAGACCACGAGTGAGATGGAAGCCGCCAAAGCCTGCGGGGCTTCCGGCATAGGGTTGTTCCGCTCTGAGTTCCTGTTCATGGAGTCGTTGGAAAATCCTTCCGAGGAGCGCCAATTCGCCGTCTATCGCCAGGTCCTTGAGGCCATGGCCCCCAAGCCGGTTACCATCCGCACCATCGACATCGGTGGGGATAAGATGGTAAGCGGTTTGGGTATCGATGAGAAGAACCCAATTCTCGGCTGGCGAGCAGTCAGGTTCTGTCTCTCACGAAAAGATATCTTTACCGTTCAGCTCAGGGCGTTGCTCCGCGCCAGTGTCTACGGGAAATTGCAGATCATGTTCCCCATGATCAGCGGGGTTGAGGAACTGAATGCGGTATTGCATCTTCTTGAGCATGTCAAGGACGAGTGCAGACGCGAGTCCATTCCTTTCGATCCCGATGTCAAGGTGGGAACCATGATTGAGGTGCCCTCTGCAGCCTTGTGTGCAGACATTCTGGCAAAGAAGGTTGATTTCTTCTCCATCGGAACCAATGACCTGATCCAATACACGATTGCTGTGGATCGGGGCAATGAGAAGATAGCCTATCTCTACCAGCCATTCCATCCCGGAGTGCTCCGGTCCATCAGGATGATCATCCAGATGGCCCACCAGAACCAGATACCGGTAAGCCTCTGTGGGGAAATGGCTTCCGATCCTCTCTGTTCCGTGCTGTTGGCAGGAATGGGGCTGGATGAACTGAGTATGGGGTCGCAAAGCCTGTTACAAGTCCGAAAGATTCTTCGTTCCGTCTCCTATGAGGAGGCGAAGAGTCTTGCGGATCATGTGCTTGGTATGGACTCCTACCTGACAATTACCACCTATATAAGGGAGTGGATGCATGACCGATTCGATCATTTCACCACCATCTGAGAACACGGAAACCCAGGCAAAAGTCCCGGTGATTTCCATCATAGGACGGCCGAATGTAGGCAAGTCCACCCTTTTCAACCGTCTTATCGGCAAGAGAAGGGCCATTACCGATCCAACCCCGGGGGTCACCCGGGATCCCATCCCAGAGCGTTGGCTTTTGGGCAACCACCCTGTCACCTTGGTTGACTCCGGTGGGGTGAAAGTCGACCGCGAGGGACTTGACGGCTTGGTCGCTGACAAGAGCATCGGGTTGCTTGACAAGAGTGATGCCATCATTTTCATGATGGATTGCACCGAGGTAACCGCCGAGGACCGCGAACTGTTGGAGTTTCTCCGCCCCTATTCCGAGAAGCTTGTCCTGGTCGTCAACAAGATTGACGATCCCAAGCGTGAGGATTTGCTGTGGGAGTACTATGAGTACGGTTACCAACGCATTCTTGGCATCAGTGCAGCCCATGGGCTTGGCATAGAGGAACTCGAGGAAGCCCTCATGGGCATGCTCGATCTCATCAGCCTTGATGAGGCTCCCGATCAGGAAGATCGGGTCAAGCTCGCCATTTTGGGAAAGCCGAACACCGGCAAGTCCACACTTGCAAATC
The DNA here is from genome assembly GCF_963667405.1 of uncultured Sphaerochaeta sp. Classification (NCBI taxonomy): domain Bacteria; kingdom Pseudomonadati; phylum Spirochaetota; class Spirochaetia; order Spirochaetales; family Sphaerochaetaceae; genus Sphaerochaeta; species uncultured Sphaerochaeta sp. Next base: position 3,207,963 of record NZ_OY763408.1, read on the forward strand.
TCTTGGTGGGAGAGGACATCTCCATCGTCAGTGATATCGCAGGCACGACCAGAGACGTGGTCATGGGTGCATTCAGCTACAAGGGCAGTGACTTCACTGTTCTGGACACTGCCGGCATTCGTCGCAAGAGCAAGGTTGAGGAAGATGTCGAGTACTATTCGGTAAACCGAGCCATCAAGACCATCGATGAAGCTGATGTGGTGCTTTTGATGATTGACAGCATCGAAGGACTCTCCGACCAGGACAAGAAGATTGCCAATCTCATCGTACGCAGGGGAAAGGGCATCATTCTGGTATTGAACAAGATTGATCTGCTCACCGGTATTGGAAATGAGCTGGAAGCCATCAAGGACAGAATGCGGTTCCTCTTCCCCATTCTTTCCTTTGCCCCGATCACTTCGATCAGTGCCCTCAAGGGCCAGGATATCGGAAAACTGCTCGATACGGTCTGGTCTGTCTGGAAACAGCTCAACAAGCGTATCGATACCTCCCACCTCAATGATGCGATCCGCGCATGGGGCGAAGCCTATCAGCCTCCCCGGGGAAGCAGTGGTCACTTCAAGGTGTACTACGGTACCCAGATCAGTGCAAATCCGGTCAAATTCCTGTTGTTCGTCAATAGGATCAAGGATTTCCCGCAGATTTATATCCAGTACCTGAAGAACAATATCCGCAAGGAACTGGGATTCAGCCAGATTCCCATCGAGATCGATCTTCGAGAGCGCAGGCGTAATCCGTCATTGAACGAACGGGGGCCGAAACCTCTGGAAAATGCTCCTCCCAAACGTGAGCCGAAGCGAAATATCGGAGGGAGGGCTTTTGCAAAGCCCAAGGCCAACAAGCCGGGAAACAAGGCTTCCGTGGACAAGACGCGTAAACGTATTGAAAAGCAGAGCCAGAGCCGCCCGTCCAAGAAGCGGGGTTAGGGATGGCTTTTCTTGTGGAACAAGGGATCAAGGTGCTGTGTCTCGATATTGACGGCACCCTCTATCCCAAACGGATGCTCAACCTACGGATGCTCAGATCATCCTTTCCTTCCTTGCGTCTGGCCATGGCGTTCAATTGGGCCCGTGCCGAGTATCGGAGGGTACAGGATGAAGCTCCTACGGAGCCTGAGAATCGTGAAGGCCTGCTCAAGCGGCAGGCTCTTCTTGTTGCCTCCCGAATGGGCCGTTCAATTTCTGAACAGGGAATTGCACGCACCCAGTCTGCTGTGGACAAACAGTTCTATCAGGCATGGGCGCGCTCATTCCGCTCCATCAAAGCATATGCAGGGATGCGTGAAGCATTGGTGGAGGCAAAGCGACTGGGGCTCTCCATTGCAGTCTTCAGTGACTTTCCGCTGGCAGACAAGTTGCAGACGTTAGGCATTGCAGATTTGGTTGACCTGGCCGTGAGCTCTGAAGAGAGTGGGTATCTCAAGCCCAGCGGCAAGGCCTTTTCCTTCTTGCTTGAGCGTCTTCAGGCAAAACCTGATGAGATCTTGTACATGGGTGACAGCTATTCCAAGGACTGCCAGGGGGCGAAAAGTGCAGGGATGCACTCTTGTCTGATCACGTCCTCGCGCAAGACTACCTATGATGATGCTGATCTCGTAGTCAGCTCTTGGAAGGAGTTCGCTTCTCTGGTACTCTGAGTGTTAGGAGGTGCGGTATGGGTCTTGAGCTTCTGCTACCGGTAGTCCTGTTTCTGATTACCTTGGTGATCATTTATCTGCTGCGCGCGGAGGACAAGAAAAATCATCGCCTCGACTTCGTCAAGCAGCGGGTACAGGCAATCATCAAGGATGTGGAGAATACCCGAGCGCAGTTCAAAGATACTGCACAGCAAGTGGAGGAGAAGATCAATCATAAGATTGATGCCTCCAATCAGATGCTTCAAAGAATAGACAACCAGCTTGCCGAGCTTGAGGTGCGGAGCGAGGACCTTGCCAAGTTGCAGGGAGTGCTCAACACCTACCGGGACTCTCTTACGAAGCTGGGTGCCACCACTGCGCAAGTGGAAGCACGCATCGAGCAGGTTAAGCAGGAATCCAGCCGTATTGAACAAGTCCAGGGCGTCATTGACGGGTTCGATGCGCGTTTGGAGAAATTCCACCAGAGTCTTCAGTCTATGATCGATGAGGCAGGGGATGCTATCCAGAAGCAGCAACTGCGGGTCAAGCAATTGCTTGACAGCTCCTATGCCAAACTCCAGGAGTATGAGAGTGAGGTTCAGGAAGTTGAACGTGCCAACCAAGGGCGTGTTGCTTCCCATGCCGAGACGCTCAAGAGCAATGAGGCTGCATCTCTTGCAGTGCTTTCAGGCCAGCTTGCGAAAATCCGCATGCTCGGTGACGAGAGTGAGCAGATCATTTCCCTCAACAAGCAGACTTTGGAGGAGCAGCGAGAGCTCTCCTTCCAGGATATCAATGAGCAGAAGAATCAGTATGAGTTGCTGAAACAGGATATAGAGAAGACCTTTGCGGACCAACAGCAACAGCTGGGTTCGCTTTCCCAAACTGTACAAGATCAGGCTTTGGAGGCTTTCAAGCTATTCTCACAGCAGTGTTCGGTTGAGATGGACTCCCTATTCGGCCATACAATTTCCAAGACTGACCTGGCTTTCCAGACCATGGTGCGAACCGTAACCTCATTCATGCATGAGCTCGGTCTGCGCATGGAACAAGCACAGCAGGTGAGTAATGAGCTTTTGGGCCGCGAACACGCAAACCTGCAGTCATATGCCGATGAGATCCAGTCGTTGACCCAGAGGCATGCGGATGCTGTTGAGGTGCTTCGCAAGGGAGAACGGAAGCAGGAAGAGTTGCAACAGGTCATAGCCCATCTCAAACAAGAAGCAGATCTCTTGCATACGGAACTTTCACGCCTTGCCAAAGAAAAGGGAGAGCTTGAGGTTCATAATGAGAAAGAGAACAGCACAGCTTTGGTGCTTGCAGCAAGTCTTGCTGCACTTTCCTCCCAACTGCAAGAGAAGCAAGAGCAGTTGAATACTGTTGGGCAACAGTTGCTGAAGAAAGAAGAGCCTATAGATGAAGCAAAACCAGTAGCCGAAGAGGAACCTACAGCCGATGAGGAACCTGAAGCCGATGAGGAGCCTGAAGCCGATGAGGAGCCTGAAGCCGATGAGGAGCCTGAAGCCGATGAGGAACCTACAGCTGATGAGGAACCTACAGCTGATGAGGAACCTACAGCTGATGAGGAACCTACAGCTGATGAGGAACCTACAGCTGATGAGGAACCTACAGCTGATGAGGAACCTGAAGCCGATGAGGAACCTGAAGCTGATGAGGAACCTGAAGCCGATGAGGAACCTACAGCTGATGATGAACCTACAGCTGATGATGAACCTACAGCTGATGAGGAACCTGAAGCTGATGAGGAACCTGAAGCTGATGAGGAACCTGAAGCTGATGAGGAGCTCTCCGATAAGCCATGGGTTGAGTATATTCCTGAGGGCGAGGAAGAAGAGATTTCCTTGGAAGAGGATGACGATAAAACCACTTGACGCTTGCTCGTTGCTGTGAGTATGTTAACGGCATGCCCAGGGGTGGGCTACTCTTTACGTTACACACGATTATGAATGATGGCCTTGCAAGGAGTAATGTTGCTTGCACAAGGCTTGCAAATAGACATGTGCCGATCCTATGGGTTGATGCATGGGAAACTGAGGGATGGAATGGATAAGAAAGACAAGAAAAGCAAGGCTGAAGCACAGCAGGAAGAAAAAGTCATTGCTGACGAGGACGTCCAGGCACAGCAGGAAACGAATGGGGAAGAGAAGACCCCACAAGAGCCTGTCATGAGTGAGCTTGAGAAGAAGGAGTCGGAAATCATGCAATTGAAGGAGAAGCTTGCTGATGCACAGGGAGAAATTGCTTCCTTGAAAGAACAGATGCTTCGTGATCGTGCAGATCTTGAGAACTATAGGAAACGCCTGATTCGGGATAAGGAAGATGCTGTCAGATTCGCTAATGAGAACCTGATCAAGGATTTGCTTCAGCCCCTTGATGACTTCAATCGTGCCTTGGAAGCTGCTGAGTCCACCAAAGAGTATGCCAAAGTGCATGACGGGGTGGTGATGGTGAACTCCCAACTGTATTCCACACTGGAGAAAAACTGGGGCTTGGAACGCATAGCTTCAGTTGGAAAGGAGTTTGACCCTTCCGAGCATGAGGCTTACCAAGTGGTGATTGATGATTCCCTTGAGGCAGAGACCGTCTTGGAAGAGTACATCGTCGGCTACAAGCTGCATGGAAGAGTGCTCAGGCCTTCGAAGGTAAAAGTCGGCAAGCCAAACGTTTGACGTTTGGAAGAGGTATGAGTACCTTAGGTGCGTGGGAAAACCCCACACCATTTTGATTTGAAATGAGCAAATTTGGAGAGGAGAAATATATCATGGGAAGAATTATTGGAATTGACCTGGGAACCACCAATAGCTGTGTTGCAGTTATGGAAGGAAATGATCCTGTTGTCATCGCAAACAGCGAAGGGCAGCGGACTACTCCCAGTATTGTTGGATACACCTCAAAGGGCGACCGCTTGGTTGGTCAGCCTGCAAAGAACCAGATGGTGACCAATGCTGAGAACACCGTGTATTCCATCAAGCGCTTCATGGGAAGAAAGTATCATGAAGTACCCTCTGAACTGGGCAAGATTCCTTATAAGGTAGTAGCCGGAAGCGGCGATGAGATAAAGGTTGAGATTCGTGGAGAGTCCTACTCCCCGCAGGAAATCTCTGCTGCAATTTTGCAGAAGATGAAGAAGACTGCCGAGGACTATCTTGGTGAAAGCGTCACCGAAGCTGTCATCACTGTCCCCGCTTACTTCAACGACGCACAGAGACAGGCTACCAAGGATGCAGGCAAGATTGCCGGCCTTGATGTCAAGCGAATCGTAAATGAACCCACTGCCGCAGCTTTGGCGTATGGCTTGGGCAAGGATGCAAACCGCGAAGAGAAGATTGCTGTCTACGATCTTGGTGGCGGTACCTTTGATATCTCCATCCTTGAGCTGGGTGACGGCGTGTTCGAGGTGAAGTCCACCAATGGTGATACCCATCTTGGTGGTGATGACTTCGACCAGAGAATCATTGAATGGATGATTTCCGAATTCAAGAAGTCCAACGCAATTGACCTGTCCAGCGACAAGATGGCCTTGCAGAGACTGCGTGAAGCAGCTGAGAAAGCAAAGATCGAGCTCTCCAACTCGACCAGCAGCGACATCAACCTACCGTTCATCACCGCTGATGCCACCGGTCCGAAGCACCTGCAGATGACCCTTTCCCGTGCCAAGTTCGAGCAGCTGGTTGCTGACTTGATTGAGCGTTCCAAGCTTCCTGTCAAGAACGCACTGCGCGATGCCGGCCTGAGCGCTTCTGATGTTGATGAGGTCATCCTTGTTGGTGGTTCTACCAGAATTCCTGCTGTCCAGGCGATGGTTCGCGAACTCTTTGGCAAGGAACCGCACAAAGGGGTGAACCCCGATGAAGTGGTTGCCATGGGTGCTTCCATCCAGGGCGGTATCCTCGGTGGTAAGGTCAAGGATGTTTTGCTTCTGGACGTGACCCCGCTTTCACTCGGTATCGAGACTCTTGGTGGCGTCTGCACCCGTCTGATCGAACGCAACACCACGATTCCTACCCGAAAGAGCCAGATCTTCTCGACGGCTGCCGACGGGCAGACTGCAGTGAGCATCCATGTTCTGCAGGGTGAACGTGAAATGGCATCCCAGAACAGGACTCTGGGCAAGTTTGATCTGATCGGCATTCCTGCAGCTCCTCGTGGAGTTCCCCAGATCGAGGTAACATTCGACATTGATGCCAATGGTATCGTACATGTCTCTGCAAAGGATCTGGGAACCGGTAAGGAACAGAAGATTCGCATTGAATCCTCCGGTGGCCTTTCGGATGCAGATATTGATAAGATGGTGCGCGAGGCTGAGGCCCATGCTGAGGAAGATAAGCGCGAACGTGCCCGTATTGATGCACGCAACGAAGCTGACAGCCTGATTTATTCCACCGAAAAGTCCCTCAAGGAATTTGGGGATAAGATCGGGGGCGATGACAAGGCCAAGATCGAACAGGCTATTGCCGATCTCAAGAGCGTGATGGAGAACCAGAGCGCTTCTGCAGAAGAGATCAAGGCAAAGAGCGAGACGCTGCAGCAGGCCTCTTACAAGCTTGCTGAGGAGGTCTATAAGCAGAGTGCAGCCCAGGGTGGCGATGCATCGGCATCCCAGGGTGAGGAATCCGCTGCTTCCGAGGAAGCTCCGAAGAAGAGCCCCAAGGATGCGGAGGATGCAGACTTCGAGGTCGTAGACTAAGGAGTCGGTAACAGGGTAGTATACCGTTACGGCTTAACATCATGTCGGCTCAGGCCGACATGATGTTTCTCAGCCCAAATTGTTCTAAGGAAGTCGCATCGTGGCGAAACGTGATTACTATGAAGTGCTTGGGGTTTCCAAGACCGCAGCACTGGATGAAATTAAGAAAGCATATCGCAAGCTTGCGATTGCCAACCACCCGGACAAGAATCCCGGGGATAAGGCGGCTGAAGAACGCTTCAAGGAAGCTACGGAAGCCTACGATGTCCTCGGAGATGAAAAGAAGCGCAAGATGTACGATCAGTATGGCTTTGCGGGTATCGATGGTGCCAATGGTGCCGGACATGACTACTCCAACGTCTACCGTGATTTCAGCGACATCTTCGGAGGCGGTTTTGGCGGTGGTGGGTTTGAGGACATATTCAGTTCCTTCTTTGGAGGGGGCGGCAGGACACAGGGCCGGGGTGGCCAGCGTGGACCTGAATCAGGTTCTTCCCTGCGCTATGATGTTGATATCGATTTTAAGGATGCAGTCTTTGGTACGAAAGTCGAAGTAGCCTATTCCCACCAAGTCGGATGTGAGGAGTGTCATGGTTCGGGCTCGGCCGGTGGAAGCGGGACAAAAGTATGTCCTACCTGCAACGGCAGCGGGCAGGTCAGGAGAAACAGCGGGTTCTTTGCGATTGCAAGCACCTGCCCTACCTGCAACGGCAGTGGTCATGTGATCGAGAACCCCTGCTCTTCCTGTCATGGTACAGGGCTCAAGCGCAAGCAGCAAAAAGTGAAAGTGACGATTCCTGCAGGAGTTGATACCGGTAGCCGTGTGGTGCTCAGGGGTATGGGCGATGCAGGGGCAAACGGAGGTCCTTCCGGTGACCTGTATGTCTACATCAATGTGAAACCCCACAAATATTTCATTAGGCAGGATTACGACCTCTTCTGCCAGATTCCGATCTCCATCACCCAGGCCTCCCTTGGTGCGGAGATCCAGGTACCGACCATCGATGGTCAATCCATCAAAGTCAACATTCCTTCGGGGATCCAGAGTGGCAAGATGCTCAGGATCCGGGAACGGGGAGTCACCCGACTCAACTCAACCGATCGGGGAGATATGTACATCAAGGTGGTGGTGCAGGTTCCCAAGCGATTGGGAATGAAAGCCAAGAAACTGATGCAGGAACTCTCGGATGCGCTGGGTGAAGATACCAGCCCGAATCCTGTTCCCTTTGAAGAATAACGAATACTTGACAGGGCTACCGGATGGTAGCCCTGCTGTCCAACACACGAGGAGCACTACATGGGTGAGAAAATCATCGGCGTTCATGCAATAGAAGAGGGCCTTAAGCGAGCGGCCTCAGGGTCCATCCTGTATATTTCACGGGGAATGGGTGCCCATACCGAAGCTTTGGAGCGCCAGGCGCAACTCACCGGCAAGGTGATCGTCAAGAAAGTTGCCAAGGTTGAAATGGATCGGATGGTTGACCAGGCCGATCACCGTGGAGCAGTCCTTGACCTGATGGTCCCGACCAAAGGTAATCAGGCACGAATCCAGAACCTGTCGGTCAAGGAGTTTTGCTCCAGGCTCAAGGAAGATGAGGGAGCGCTGGTTTTGGTGCTTGATGAGATCACCGATCCGCAGAACCTGGGAGCAATCCTGCGCTCTGCCGACCAGTTCTCCGTTTCCTTGGTAGTCATACCCGAAAGGCGCAGTGCCCAGACGAATACCACCGTAGTGAAGGTCTCCTCAGGAGCCGCCCACTATGTTCCCATTGCGACGGTCACCAACATGAATCGGGAGCTTGAGTATCTGAAGAGCCAAGGTTTCTGGGCGTACGGCTCTGCCATGAACGGGCAGGCCGTCTACAAGACGGTATTCCCCAAGAGAACCGTGCTTGTCATGGGGAATGAAGGCAAGGGAATCGGCCAGCTTACCCAGAAACTCTGTGACCACATGGTGACCATTCCCATGACCGGCCACATCGATTCCCTCAATGTATCGGTGGCTACAGGCATCCTGTTGTATGAGGTTCGAAGACAACAAGCAGCACAATAATTCATACACTTGATGGCATATGTGAAAGGATACAGGCCCCGCTTGTGTCCTTTTTCTATAACTATGCAGTTGTTTTGCACCTAAGTGCATAAAAAAACAATCTTTTCTTGCGCTCAGCGATACTTTTCCGTATCATTAAGACTAGGAAATATTCCTACGTAAGGAGAGAAGTAGAAATGAAAAAGACCTTTGCTCTGATTCTTTGTGTTCTCTTGGCAACAGGTTTCCTGTTTGCACAAGGCGCACAGGAAGCTCCTGCAGCAAAACCTGCTGCCACAGACTTCCACATTGGCGTGGTCACCGGTACCGTATCTCAGTCCGAAGATGACCTTCGTGGTGCAGAAAGGCTGATCAGCGAATATGGTTCTGCCTCCAGCGGTGGTATCATCCAGCATGTCACCTATCCTGACAACTTCATGGATGAGGCTGAAACAACCATCAGCGTCATCAGTGGGCTTGCCGACGATCCGAAAATGAAGGCTATCATTGTCAACCAGGCTATTCCTGGTACTACCGAAGCTTTCCGCCGCGTCAAGGAAAAGAGACCCGACATCATCACCATTGCTGGTGAAGCACATGAGGACCCGGGTGTAATCCAGACTGCTGCAGACCTTGCTGTCAACAACGACTTCGTAGCCCGCGGCTATCTTATCATCCGCACCGCTCACGAACTTGGTTGTGACACCTTCGTGCACATCTCCTTCCCCAGACACCTCAGCTATGAGACCATGAGCCGCCGCGTCGCCATCATGCGCGCCACCTGTGAAGAGTTCGGAATGAAGTTCGTCCTTGAGACTGCTCCCGATCCGACCTCCGACGTTGGTGTTGCTGGTGCACAGCAGTACATCCTCGAGAAGGTGCCCGCTTGGATTGAGACCTATGGCAAGAACGCTGCATTCTTCTGCACCAATGATGCTCACACCGAGCCCCTGCTCAAGCAGCTGCTCGCTTACGGTGGGTACTTCATCGAAGCAGACCTCCCCAGCCCGCTGATGGGTTATCCCGGCGCTCTGGGCATCGACCTTTCTGCTGAGGCTGGCGACTTTACCGCAATCCTCAAGAAGGTTGAAGCTTCTGTCGTCGCAAAGGGTGGCGCAGGCCGCTTCGGTACTTGGGCTTACTCCTATGGTTACACCAGCACCGCTGGTCTCGGCCAGCATGCCATCAACGTTGTCAAGGGCGAGAGCGAACTGCTCAAGCTTTCTGACATCATGAAGGCCTACGGCAAGTACACCGCTGGTGCCAAGTGGAACGGCGCATTCTACACCGATGTCAACACCGGCGTACGCGCTCGCAACCACATCCTGATTTATCAGGATACCTACATGATGGGCAAGGGCTACATGGGCAACGCAGATCTCGTTGTTCCCGAGAAGTATTTCTCCATCAAATAAGGTTTTCGTATTGCATCCATTGGGGGGAGAGTGCTACTCTCCCCCTTTATCACCGTTTATAGGCGTGTTTTTGAGGAACGTGGTTGTCACTATTGTCTGTCTCTGTGGAGACAAGAGCCATAACCATGTTTGGAAGGATAGAATAGATGAATGAGAATGAAGTGCCGTTGCTGGAGATGAAACACATCAGCAAGGACTTTTTTGGCAACCAAGTGCTCAGCGACATCAACTTTGCCCTGAAGAAAGGAGAGATCCTAGGGCTGGTCGGTGAGAATGGTGCCGGAAAATCCACATTGATGAAGATTCTCTTCGGTATGGATGAGATCCACCAGACCGGTGGATATGGAGGGGATGTCCTGATCAACGGAGAGAAGGTGCAATTTGCTTCTCCCATCGATGCGTTGGCTGCAGGAATCGGTATGGTGCATCAGGAGTTTTCCCTGTTGCCGGATTTCACTGCCACCGAGAACATCCTGCTCAACCGGGAACCCTTGAAGTATACGTGGCTTTCCGAAGTGTTCGGGGAGCGGATGAACACCCTTGACCGCACTGAGATGGAAGAGATTTCCAAGCGTGCGATCGCTCGGCTCAATGTACCCCTTGATGCCGACATGTTGGTTTCCCAGATGCCGGTAGGGCACAAGCAGTTCACCGAGATTGCCCGGGAATTGAGCAAGGAATCAACCTCGGTGACTGATGGCATCAAGCTGTTGGTGTTGGACGAACCGACCGCCGTACTCTCCGAGCAGGAGGCTGACAGCCTGCTCAGTGCCATGCGCAAGCTCAGTGAAACGGGGATTGCAATCATATTCATCACCCACCGTCTGCAGGAGATTCTGGACGTATGTGATACGATCATGGTCATGCGCGACGGAAAGATCATCAAGACCGTACCTGCTGAAGGGGTGGTCATCACCGATATTGCACGCTGGATGGTTGGTCGTGATGTCAATACTGCACAGCGCCAAGCTCGTGATTTCGATTATGCAAACAAGCCGGTCATTCTCTCCATGGAGAACCTTTGGGTTGATATGCCCGGTGAAGTGGTACGCAATGTGAACCTTGACGTACACAAGGGTGAGATCCTTGGCATCGGAGGAATGGCAGGGCAGGGCAAGCTGGGTATTCCCAACGGTGCAATGGGTCTCTTCCCCGCAGGGGGAAAGATTACCTTCGAGGGTAAGCAGATTGAGCTGAACAATCCCCGTAACTTCCTTGATGCCGGTATGGCCTTCGTAAGTGAGGACCGTCGTGGTGTTGGCCTGTTGCTGGATGAAAGCCTGGAATGGAATATCTCTTTCACTGCAATGCAGGTGCAGGAGAAGTACCTGAAAAAGTATTTGGGTGGGGCCATCAAATGGCGCGACCAGGATGCCATTGCGGCTGAAACAAACACCTATGTGAAACAGATGGAAATTCGCTGTACCAGTACCAAGCAGAAAGCAAAGGAGCTCAGTGGAGGCAACCAGCAAAAAGTCTGCCTTGCCAAAGCATTTGCCGTAGCCCCCAAACTGCTGTTTGTCAGTGAGCCTACCAGAGGCATTGACATCGGGGCGAAGTCATTGGTGCTGAAAGCACTTCGCAAGTACAACGAGGAGAGCGGGACCACAATCGTCATGATTTCCAGTGAATTGGAAGAACTTCGGGCAATTTGTGACCGAATAGCCATCATCAGTGACGGTAAGGTCTTCGGGATTCTTCCGGCAACTACGGATAGTGCGCAATTCGGCCTGCTGATGGTCGGTCAGGCCGGTCCGGTACAGGAAGGAGGGAGCGTATGAACACAGAGAAGCTGACTTCTTCGGTCAAGGGCTTGGTGAAATCTTTTGGACTTCCCCGTATCATCATCGCATTGTTCCTGTTGGTACTCTTCATTCTTGCTCCCTTTGTGGGTGTGAATGTCGGAACCAGTCTTTCAGATACGCTCAACAGGTTCGGAATGAATGCCGTCATGGTACTTGCCATGGTCCCGATGATCCATAGTGGTTGTGGCCTGAACTTCGGACTTCCGCTTGGCATCATTGCAGGCTTGCTGGGAGCAACCATCTCCTTGCAAGTGAACATTCCCGGTCCCACCTCGTTCCTGCTTGCCATGCTCTTTGCAACCCCGTTTGCCGTCATCCTTGGATGGGGGTATGGACAGTTGCTGAACAGGGTCAAGGGTGGTGAGATGATGATCGCCACCTATGTGGGATTCTCCAGTGTGGCCTTCATGTGCATCATGTGGCTCTTGCTCCCGTTCAGCAATCCCACCATGGTTTGGGGGTACAGCGGCTCAGGCCTTCGTACCACCATCAGTGTGGAAGGGTATTACCTGCATGTCCTGAACGACTTCCTGTCGATCAGGCTGAGTGATCACCTGCTCATTCCTACCGGTATGATTCTGTTCTTTGCCTTGCTTGCCTTCATCATCTGGGCCTTCCTGCACACAAAAACAGGCACAGCAATGACTGCAGTCGGGTCGAACCCGGTATTTGCGCGTGCCAGCGGCATCAACGTGGACAAAGTGCGAACCCTGAGTGTGGTCATGTCAACATGGCTCGGTGCAATGGGTATCTTGGTGTATCAGCAGAGTTTTGGATTCATCCAGCTCTACATGGGGCCCTTCTACATGGCCCTCCCGGCTGTTTCAGCCATCCTCATCGGAGGAGCGTCGGTGAATAAGGCATCCATCCTGAATGTCGTGGTGGGGACCTTCCTTTTCCAGGGGATTGTAACCATGACGCCTTCGGTGATGAACTCAATGATTCACACCGACATGAGTGAGGTGATAAGGATTGTAGTTTCCAATGGAATGATCCTGTACGCCTTGACGAGAAAAACGGAGGCTGTACGATGACGCTTCATATGACCAAAACCCAGAAAGTACTCCGCTTCATGGGCAATAACACTGTTCCCATTTTGTTTCTCATCATTTGTGCTTTCGGGATTCCCCTCAGCGGATATTCGGCCAATTACCTGGTAAGTGAGGTTGTCGTCCGAATTGCCCGTAACTCCTTTTTGATCGTGAGTCTTCTGATTCCCATCCTTGCCGGTATGGGCTTGAATTTTGGCATGACCCTGGGTGCCATGGCAGGCCAGATCGGTCTGATCTTCATCAGTGATTGGGGTATTGCTGGTATTCCGGGAATACTGCTTGCAATGATCATATCCACTCCGATTTCCATCCTTTTGGGCTGGTGGTGTGGAAAGATACTGAACTTGGCAAAAGGGCGGGAGATGGTAACCAGTTACATCATCGGCTTCTTCATGAATGGTATCTATCAGCTGATCGTCCTGTACGGCATGGGTGCCATCATCCCGATTCGTTCCAACGCGTTGGTCTTGCCCAGAGGCTATGGTATTCGCAATACAGTCAACCTGATTGGAATCCGCAAGTCCTTGGACAACCTCTTGACGGTTCGCCTCTTTGGTGTCCCTGTTCCCTTGGTGACATTCGCAGTCATCGCTCTGCTCTGTATCTTTGTGCTTTGGTTCAAGAAGACCAAGCTGGGCCAGGATATGCGGGCAGTAGGACAGGATATGGAAGTGGCACGTGCTGCAGGCATCCGGGTCGAGCACACAAGGATTGTATCCATCGTCATCTCAACCGTGTTTGCCGGTTATGGCATGATCCTGTACCTGCAGAATATCGGTACGCTGAACACCTACAACAGCCATATGCAGATTGGTATGTTCAGTGTTGCAGCCCTGCTGGTAGGCGGCGCAACCGTTGCAAAGGCGAATATCCGAAACGTCTTTTTGGGAGTCATCCTTTTCCATCTGATGTTCATTGTCTCCCCGATGGCAGGCAAGAACCTCATTGGTCAGGCTCAGCTTGGAGAGTATTTCAGAGTGTTCGTCTCCTACGGTGTCATCACGATTTCGCTTGTCCTGTATGAGGTACGCAAGAAGCGTGACCAAGGTCTTGCCGGCTTGGTGTTGGCAGCAGAACAGGAGGAAACCGTATGAAACTGAATCTTACCAGAGCCTTCTGGATCCGAGTTGCCGCCATTGCAATCATCTTGGTCTTCTCGGTGTTTCTTTTCTTCATTGGCAAGCAGCACACCGTCTTGGTCGACAACAAAGCGGTAACGGTGAACGGTGTTGAGCTGAAAGCCCTCCAGCTTGTGGAGGTGGAGGTCAATACGCTTGGCTCAATGGAACTGGCGGCTCGTGACAGGGACAAGTTTGATGTCACCGGTCAAAAGCATAAGGTGACGGTGATCTACACCGATGCGAACTGGGAGGAACATACCATTGTCCGTACCTTCAGGATTCCCTTGATGCAGGAAATGGTAATGATTCTGCTCCCTGCCTTGGTAGCCGATCCAGAAGGGGACCAGAGCCTTTGGCTTGAGAATTATGAGTTGCCCACCTATGCCATGACGGCTCCTGCAGAAGAGCCGATAGTCACGGATGATCTGGCTATTCTGTCTGACATCTAGAAACATCAATCATGCAACAGGGGGGATATCGTATGATATCCCCTTTGTTGCATCTAGGTGAAATATCAGCAAGAATAGTCATTAATACTCTACAATATAAAAAAATACACGAGAATAACAGACATGTGTCAGGATGCTTTCTCATAGTACACTGTCTGAATTATACCCCTGCGTTGTCAGTATTCATTGACGGGGGAGCATAGTGAGGGTAGGATAAAGATACGGAAAGACCATGGTTTGTGTTTCCTTCTAGACTTAGTCTTTTCAAGAGACGTAGACGATTTCTTCAGACCGTTCCCTTTGCGTGGGGGGATCGAACAGATGGCGGCTGCCTGGGATGGTAGCCGCCTGTCTTGAGAGAAAAGGGTATGGTCGGTAATGAGGCTTCGCGGGGTGCGGAGCCTCATTTTTGGGGCTCTTGGGCTTGGGGCATGATGCACATGCTGTTGGTGAGAAAGTCGAGAAACACATCCTCGGTCACCGGTTTTGAGAAGTAATAGCCTTGCACGTAGGCAATTCCCGCTTTTCTGACGGCCTGAAGCTGAGCTTCGGTCTCAACCCCTTCGGCAACCATTTGCTTGCCCAAAGTAGTGAGCATCCCGGCAATCACGCTGAGCAACTGGGATTGGTTCCGGGTATTTGAGACCACGCTCCGATCAATCTTTACGGTTGAGAAGGGGCGCTCGACCAATGTCTCCAGGTTTGCGTAGCCTGTGCCGAAATCATCAAGAAGGAAATGGATGCCTGCTTCTTGGTAGACTTTCCAGGCAGCTTGGGTTGTTTCACCCGGGGAGAGCAGCATCGATTCCGTCACCTCGAATCTGATCAAGGAAGGATCCACCCTGTACGTTCCGACTATGTTCATAATTCGGTGTGCAACATCGCTTGAGGCAAGGTCTTCTGCGGAAATGTTGATGGAAATGTGGGAGAGGGCAACCCCAAATTCCTGATGTGTGGCGAGCAGGGCGCACACTCTGTCTACGACTATCTCGGTCAGCTTGGTGATGAGGCCGACCTGTTCGGCCAGCGGAATGAACTCTGCAGGGCTTATGACTCCCAGTTGGTCGTCCTGCAGCCGCATCAAGGCTTCCGCCCCAATGATCCTGTTGTCGTGGATATCGATGATCGGTTGGTAGTGGATCAGGACCCGTGACGTATCGGAAATGGCCTTTCTGATGCTGGATAGGATTTCCAATCGCCTTTGACGAAGGTGGATGAGCTTCTGGTTGAAGATGATGACCGAGAAACGTCGATTTTCCTTGATGGCGGATAGGGTGAATTCCAGCGATTCAACCACCTCATCGGCAGTATTCAGGCTCAAGGGTGTCTCTGCAATGGCAATATTGACGTGAAAACCCAGATGCAGCGTTCCGATTTCCCATCCCTGTGCAGTACGGGAGCGTATGGCCCGAACCCTTCTGACAATCTCGTTATGGCTGAGATGAGGGAAGACAAGGGCGAACCGGTTTCCCACCACCCGGTATGAAGCTCCTTCCAGTTCCGACAGGAATGAGGCAAAGCCCTTGAGCAACGCATCCCCCACTCCATACCCATGTCGTTCGTTCACCAAACGGAAGTTCTCGATGTCGACCATCAGCAGTGTGACCCGTTCCTTTTGAAGGGTGATGTGCACAAGCTTGTCATAGAAGGCTTGGTAGTTGGGAATGCGAGTCAGCCGGTCGAGAGTCAACTCTTTCCGTTGCCACACCAGATAGCTGAGCAACAGGATGAAGCTGCTGCTCAGTGCCAGCAGGTATGGCTGGCGAAAGAGCTGGAAGAAGAGCAGGGAGAGGAGGAGAAAGGAGATGATCAGAGAGAAGAGCAACCTGCTGAATACGGTGATGGAACGCCAACGAACCACCAAGCAGACCATTGCTATGAGAATGTAGAGGCTGCTGAGCAACAGCACCAAGGATACCCCGATGCCACCGCTGAGTCTCGTTCCGTCGAATTGGAACAATCGATGCAAAAAAAGGTCTGCCATGCTTACAAGCGAGAACAAGCCGAACAGCGCCGCCTGCAGTTTGGTCAGCAAGGAAAGGGCCTGCTTGGATTGGAGCACCCACTGTTCGATGACCAGCATCCACATCAGGATGAATGCCCCTATTGTGACGGTGTGAAAGATGGAAAGCATGCGAGTCAGGGGCAAGCTGAGTCTGAAGATACCAGCCAACTGCAGATGGAAGAGTATGGAAAAGAGCAGATATGCCAAGGACGCATAGGTGACCCAGAGCAGGGTGTCTTCTTTTGTTTTTTCTCGAGTTCTTCTCGAATACTTGTGTGCAAATACAATCGATGAGACGATGATCAGCGAAAGTACTTCAGCAACGATAAGTTCCATTCATCTCTCCAGGGAAGCAAAACAAAGCAGTACGATGCACTTCATGTCCATCGTACTGCAATTTGCAAATTTCTGCAAAATCTTTTGGTTGTGGTTCAGTTCTCGAAGAAGCGGTCACCGATATCCTTGCGGTACCATGCTCCCTCAAAATTGACGTGGGGAACACCCCTGTACGCATTCTTGTTTGCGTTCATGATGTTGTAGCCAACACCTACCACGGTGACACAGCGTCCTCCGGTTGTAAGCAGCTTGCCGTCAAGCTCCTGAACGCCGCCGAAGAAATATCTGGGAGCACCTTCAAAGGCATTGAGCAGAAGGGATGCCGGCATGGGGTCGAGCGGTTTGCCGATGATTGGGGACTGGGGATAGCCTTTGGAGGCAACCACCAGGGCAACTGTTGACTTATTGGATACTTCCAAGGTCAAGGAGGAGAGGGTGTCTGCCTTCATGGCGTTGAGGATGTCAACGATGTCTGTTTTGATGAGGGGCACGAATGCTTGTGCTGCAGGGTCATTGAACCGCACGTGGTAGTCCACCAAGATTGGTCCTGTCTTGGTAATGATGACGCTGATGGTAAGTACGCCCTTGTAGGCCATGCGCTCGGCTTTCAGGCCGAACAGGGTTGGTTCGATGATGGTATCGATCAAGGCCTGTTTCACATCCTGCTGGAGGGGAACCGGGCAAATGGAGCCCATGCCTCCGGTGGGAAGGCCTCCTTCCTCAGCCTTCATGTAGTCACTGGAGGTGGGAAGCATCAGATAGCCCTTGTTGTCCAAGAAGAGCGTAACGGTGATAGGAAGCCCTGCAAGGTGCTCCTCAAGGATGATCGGGCCGGTAGCCAGAAGTCCACGGGAGAAGTCCATCAGGGTATCATAATCGGAGGAGTCCACCATGACCCGGCTTGGGGCTATGGCGTTGCTCTTGACGACAAAGCGCTCTTTCTCGTGCCTCTTGAGGTAGTCGGAAAGAGTCTCCTCATCTTCGAACAATGCATGTGTCGGAGTGGGGATGTTGTGCCGATCGGAGAACATGCGGGAAAAGTTCCTGTCACCTTCCAGCTTCAGCGTCTTGTTCGGTGCCCCGAAGGTATCGATGCCCCGCTCATTGAGGTAGTCGATCACACCGGTGAACAGCGGCGCCTCAGTACCGACAAAGACAAAGTCAATGGCATGCTCGCAACAGGCTTCGTGGACCTGTTTCGGGTCAGAGGGATCGATGGCAAGATTGATGGCAATGGATTGGGTGCCGACGTTGCCAGGGGCAACAAACAGGCCATCGATCAGACGACTCTGGGAGAACCACCATGCAATGGCATGATCCTTCGCTCCGGAACCTAATACTAGTACTCTCATTGCACTTCCTTCCCGATCAGATTACTCCAGTAAACGTACCATTTTACCGCTTCACAGGTCAACAAGTCCTCTGAGGGCAACATGGTAATGCTCTGCCTTGGTGGCTTGCACCACCGCTTGCTTGATCGAGGATGTATTGGGCACTCCCTTGAGGTATGAACAGGTATGTTTGCGCATGAGCGTACAGGCCGTTTTCTCCCCGAAGGCTTCAATCATGAGATCCAGATGCCGCAAAATTGCCTCGTGGCGCATGGCAATGGTTGTCTGGGGTACTTCTTCATCCTTGAGGATTGCTTTCGCCTGAGAGAAGATGAAGGGGTTTCCTATGGCTCCCCGCGCAAACATCACCCCATCGATCCCGGTTTGGGCAAGCATGCGTTTAGCATCCTCAGCCCTGAAGAGATCTCCTGAGCCGAAGACCGGCACTTGGTAGTGATGGTCAATGCAAAACTGCTTGAGCTCCGTTAGCTTTGACCAATCTGCAAACGGTGCATACCCTTTGCTTCTGGTTCTCGCATGGAGGGTGAGCATGCTGGCTCCCCCATCCAGTGCGGCTTGGGCGAATGTCAGGAAATTTTCGCTGTTTTCATCCCAACCTGTGCGGAATTTGACCGAGACCGGAATGTCGGTGGTGTCGGTGATGATACGAACCACCTCGGTGATCAGCGACGGGTTCTTCATCATCGCCGACCCAGCTCCTGTTTTTGTTACCTTGGGAACCGGACAGCCGCAGTTGATGTCAATGACGTCACAGTGATAGGGCTTCAGCTGATCGAGTGCTTCTTTCAGCGAATCGGTACTTCCCATGAAGAGTTGGATGGCATATTGCTTCTCATTTGGGGCACGGTCCATCAGGCAGAGGGTTTTCTCACCTTCTCGTGCAAGCCCTTCGGCACTGACCATTTCGGTATAGCTGAAATCGGCGCCATGCTCGATGCAAAGAGTCCTGAAAGGGATGTCGGTATACCCTGCCAAGGGTGCAAGAAACACATTCCCTGGTACGGTGACAGGGCCGATCTGTACTGAGTGATAGAGGTTCTGTTCGTTCATAGGTCCTTTGGCAAGGCAAACGCCTTGAGGCTGTTAGCATAAAGGCTTTCGGTAAGCTCTTCAAGTGATATCTGCCGCAGCTCCGCAAGGACCTTGACCGTCTCGATGAGGTACTGGATCTTATTGCGTTCTCCCTTATAAGGATAAGGAGTCATGAAGGGGGCCTCGCTCTCCACCACCATGCGGTCGGGGGGCAGGCGCATTGCCACTTCATGCAGGGCCTTGCTGTTGCGGAAGGTCAGATTGCCTGCAAAAGAGAAGGTGAGCGGCAGGTCAAGTGCCTGTCTTGCAAACTCCCAGTCCTCCCCGAAGCAGTGCAGGATGCCCCCTTTCGGGGGAAGCTTCTGTGCAAGGATCGGCAAAAGATCCTCACCGGCATTGCGGTTGTGGATGATGACCGGAAGGTCCAGATGCCGTGCAATCTCCAGATGCTTGAGCATCAGCTCAATCTGCAGCATCTTGTCCCCTCCGAACATGTGGAAGTAGTCCAGGCCTGTCTCCCCGATTGCCACAACCCCCCGTTTCTGGGCATGGGCGATGACCCGATCCTCCCAATCCTTGCCCGGATTGGCGACCTCGGTCGGACTGACCCCAACGGCATGGAACACAGAGTCGGAACTCTCCAGATTTGCATAGGTGCGTTCAAAGTCGGCCAGACTGTTGCAGATGCTTACCACATGCCTGACTGACTTGACTTTCGCCATCTGGACGGCAAGCAGTTGCTCCATCTTGTCGTCTTGCAGAAGCCCTATGTGGGCGTGCGTATCAAACAGTTGCATACCGACTCCTTGAGAAGAATCTCACATGTTGGAAGATGTGTACAAACTATACCATGGGTTATAGTGGCCGTCAACGTGGTAACTCGAATACTGTCAATTACTTATATCAATCGAATGATGGTTTGACAAATTCATGGGCACGTGGTAGCTTTACAACGTTACTGCCATTTTGGCAAAGGATTTGCATGAAGAAAGAACGAATGCGTGCCGTCGATGCTCCGGTTCAGCGAAACCGACCATCCACCGGCTATATATATTTGGTGAAAAACCCCTCTTCCAACGAAACCAGTATCTGTGCATGGGATTCTGTTCTCTACCCCGGCACAAGTGTGGTTGCACCGACCCGCTATGGTCTTGACCTGGGTATCATCGTCTCCAGTGCCGATCGCCTGGGAGGTGAGTATACCCCAGGTTGCGACCAGTGCCGGGGTGCCTGCCTGCACGGCGAGTGTGAGGACAAGAACGAAGAGGATGCGCAAGAGATGCCCGTTGATGCGGAGATTGAGCTGCTCTACCAGGCGGATCCGGATGAAGACCCCTGCGATACGTGTGAGGGGTGCAATCCGCATCCCGAACCACAGGAGGTGTCTCTTTCTGGGGATATCATCTGGATTGAACGGTTGGCCACTCCATCGGACTTGACGCGGTACCAGGAGCTGGTGGCGAAAGAGGATGAGGCGATGCGCATCTGTCGTGAGAAAATTGCGCATCACAAGCTGGATATGAAACTGGTTACCGCCCATTTCTTGCTTGGTGAGCCGAAAATCATTTTCTTTTTCACTGCTGATGTCCGTGTAGACTTCCGTGAGCTGGTCAAGGACCTTGTTTCGGTCTTCAGGATTCGCATCGAACTGCGGCAGATCGGGGTGCGCGATGAGAGCAGGGTGCTTGGAGGCCTTGCCGTGTGTGGCCGGGATTTTTGTTGCCATAGTGTCACGGACAAGCTGAATCCGGTTTCCATCAAGATGGCCAAGGAGCAGAATCTGTCGCTGAACTCCATGAAGATAAGCGGACCCTGCGGGAGGTTGCTCTGCTGCCTTTCCTATGAGTTTGATTTCTATGTGGAGGAAAAACGCCATTATCCACCGGAAGGAAGCAAATTGAAGGTGGGCTTTGACTTGATGAAAGTTACGGAAGTCAACATACTTTCAAAGAAGATTTCCTTGAGCGGCAGCGAAGGAAGGATGTTGGGCATCCCCCAAACTGCTGTGTTCTACAACGAGGAAACCAGTCGTTGGGAGATTACGAAGGAGTATGCGGACGAATTTTTGTCCAACTGAAGTAAAGCATTGTATTGACCGATTTTAGAGACTGTGATATGTTTTTACACCGTCGGCCCTGTGTTGCCGACATCATCTTTGATAAATAAACTACGTATTCAAGGTAATATGTTTGGAGGTATTACGTGATTAACAGGTCTGCTGAGAAAAGAGAGCGACAGAACAGCGTTCGGAGAATGAGGAACCGTGCCGCAAAGAGCACCATGCGCACCGCAATTAAGAAATTTGACGCCGCTGTGGTCGCCAATGACAAGGATACTGCCGCTTCCGCTCTTGCACTGAGCCTCAAGTTGCTTGATTCAACTGCAAGCAAGGGTATCATCCATAAGAATACTGCCAGCCGAAAGAAGTCCAGATTGGCAGCACGCTTCAACAAGCTGAACGAACAGGCTGCAGTACAGGCCTGATTTCAACTCGTTGGATTGAGAACCGATGGTGATATCGGTGTATAGCGCATGCACGAATATTGTGTTGAAGGAGTAACCATGGCAGGACCAAAGTTGACAAAAGCAGCCATAATCGAGAGTCTTCATGAGAAGCATGGACTGAATAGGGCCGATATCCACAAGATCATTGATGAGTTCTTTGAAGAAGTGAAGGAAGGCCTCAAGAATGATCAGGTCATTGAACTCCGCGGATTTGGTACGTTTGAGGTACGCACCCGCAAAGGCAGGGAGAAAGCTCGCAACCCCAAGACTGGCGCCATTGTCGCCGTTGAGACTCATGGGGTCGCAATCTTCCGTCCTGGCAAGGAGCTCAAGGACTACGTGTGGGACCTACGTGACAACAAACCGGTAAACGACTGAATTATCACGCCTCTGAAGTAGGAGATACTCTCTTGGTTGATTTGCACGCACGACGGAGCCTCAGAACGGTTTGTTCTGAGGTTCTTGTATTGGTAGTATCGGCATTCGTCCATTCCATTGCCTTTCCTGGCCTTGTCTCGGCCCATGGTGTGGGATTCATTGCCTTCGTTTCCCTGATTCCTGTTTTCCTGGTAATCAGGAATACGACATGGAAGCTGACGCCTGTCTATGGCTTCTTGTACGGCTTCATGTTCTACCTGTTCTTCAACTACTGGCTCAAGACATTTCATCCATTGGCCATCCTCATCGTGCCCATCATCAAGGGAGGGGAGATGCTCATGCTCTTCCCCATCCTGAAGGCAGCGCAAAAGCTGTTCAGGAAGTATGGGTATCTTGTTGAGTCCTTGGTGTATGTCGCCTACTCCTATCTCAGTCAGGATTGGTTTGCCGGCTATCCTTACGGTACCCTTGGATCTGCTCTCTATCAGTATCTTCCGCTTATCCAAAGTTCCGAGATCTTCGGCATCTGGGGTGTGAACCTGCTCATGGTCCTGCCCCAAACCTTCCTTGCCTATCATGGGCATGCATACCTGAAAGATCGGTCTGTCTCGTTCACCTCTACCCTCCGATCCCATCGTCTGGTGGTCATCGCCTATCTCATTTTGTTTGTTGCAAACCTTATTTTCGGATTATTCAGCATCTCCTACTGGAGAGGACAAGAACCGGAAAAAACTTGGCGTGTCGCCACCATCCAGCATAGTGCGGACACGTGGAAGGGCGGGTATGCCACGTATAAGAACAACTTCAACAATCTACGCAAGATGAGCCTTGAGGTGCTTGGTTCTGATCCTGACATCATCCTTTGGTCAGAGACAGCGTTCGTACCCTCGGTCGCCTGGCACGAAAACTACCCGTCCGACCCTGCCACCTCAGCCCTGGTTGAGGAGTTTGTCTCATTCGGCAAGTCCCTCCCCATTCCCTTGGTTACCGGCAACCCTGAGGGCGTCATTGAC
The DNA here is from genome assembly GCF_963667405.1 of uncultured Sphaerochaeta sp. Classification (NCBI taxonomy): domain Bacteria; kingdom Pseudomonadati; phylum Spirochaetota; class Spirochaetia; order Spirochaetales; family Sphaerochaetaceae; genus Sphaerochaeta; species uncultured Sphaerochaeta sp. The sequence continues at coordinate 3,230,781 of NZ_OY763408.1, forward strand.
GATCCGAATCTTCCTCCCTTGCTTTCGGATGGCTCTTGGAACCGAAAAGATTACAACACCGTCATTTTCTTTGAGGATGGGAAGATCAAGAATACGTACCGCAAGCAGCACCTGGTGCCGTTTACTGAGCACTTCCCCTATGAGAAGCAGATGCCTTGGCTCTACAACCTGTTGTTGGCAAACGACTACAACTGGTGGGAGAAAGGGCATGAGTCTGTGGTATTCGAGACGGAGGAGGGGGTGCGATTCTCCACTCCCATCTGCTTTGAGGATGTATTTGGGTATCTGAATGCCGGTTTTGTAGCCAGTGGGGCTGACGTGATTGTCAATATGACCAACGACGGGTGGTCGAAAGCGGTCTCTGCCGAGGTGCAGCACCTCGGTCTTGCAGTGTTCCGCTCCATTGAGAATCGCAGGACCACCGTAAGGGGTACCAACAGCGGAATGACGTGTGTCATCGATGTGACCGGCAAGATTGTCGATCCCATGGAACCCTTCAAGGTTGGTTGGCACATCTATGATGTTCCGGTGTTCACCGGGGAGGTCCATGGACTTACCTTCTATACCCGGTATGTCGACTGGTTCGCGTCCCTTTCCATCTATCTTTCGCTTATCTTGCTGGCAGGGGCATCCCTGTATCATTTGTACCTGTTCTTCTCGAGGAGAAAGCATACATCATCATGACCTACCACAGCGCAGCACTTTTCATCATCGGAACGGAACTTACCCGTGGCGTCATTGCAGACAAGCATTGCCAGGTTCTGTCCAGTCAGCTTACCCAACTTGGGTTTCGTGTCGACCGCATGGTTTTGGTCCCGGATGACGGTACCATTGCCGAGGTGCTCGAGGATTGCATAACCCATTGTGATGTGGTTCTGCTTACCGGAGGACTGGGGCCTACAAGCGATGATATGACACGTTCCATTGTTGCTTCTCTTGCAAAAGTCCCTCTGGTTCGGGACCAGCAGACATTTGAGCAACTCTATCAGCGCATTGGGGAGCGCATCTGGGGGGCAAATGAGCAACAGACCATGATTCCCCAAGGGTTTGAGGCCATTCCCAATCCATTTGGGACCGCTGCAGGCTTTCGGGGGTTCATTCCGTCGGGAAACCGTCAGATTGCCTGTGTAGCCATGCCCGGGCCTCCGAGGGAGATGGATCCCATGTTCTTCGACCAAGTGCTTCCTTGGTTGGCCCAGCTCATCGGACATGATGATTTCTCCCGCAGCGAGTATTCAACCTTTTTGATTCCGGAAGCGAAACTTGAGGAGCTGTGCAAGTCGGTCACCTTCAATGGCCTTACCTGGGGCACCAGGTTCCAGGATCTGAAGATCAGCCTCTATCTCAATGGGGGAAGCGGGGAGGAGCGGACACTCATGGCGGACCGCCTGCGCGGGTTGGTCGGTCCTTCGTTGGTGGTTGATGGCGATGTCATGCCATCGGCCTTGTTGACCGACCTGCTTCTTGCGCGCAACGAGACGATCAGCTGTGCAGAAAGCTGTACTGCAGGGTTCGTTGCAAAATTGCTTACCGACCAGAGCGGCAGTTCTGCCTGGTTTTATGGTGGGGCTGTAACCTATGCAAATGAGGCAAAACGCGAACTGCTCGGAGTATCCGAACTGACGCTGGAGAACCATGGGGCTGTCAGCGAAGCGTGTGTACGTGAGATGGCGGAAGGCATGCTTACCCGCTCGGGTACAGATTGGGCGCTTGCAGTCAGCGGAATCGCAGGGCCTGATGGGGGCAGCAAGGAGAAACCGGTGGGAACCGTCTGGTTTGGGTTTGCCGGCAAGAAACGGCAGACAGAGGCAGTATGCGTCCATCTCAGCTCATGGGGCAGGGAATCGGTTCGCAGAAAAGCCTCCGTTGTAGCACTTATTCTAGCAAGCCGCTATATCAAGGGAGATTGCTTGCTTGACACTGTCGACAAGTGGCAATATATTTAGATTACTAATCGCGGGAATCCTACAAACGAATCGCTATTTCATTTCCGCATATGCAAACATCCTGTATTACTGTTTAGGAGCCGGGCCTCTGGTGCACTTCTTTTTGTAGTGTAGTGCCCAATAAAACCTGTTCCGCTGGAGTTTATCCTATGTCTTCCGAAGAATTAATCCAACCTGAAGCTGATCTTCCACTCTCCTCTGATCAGGAAAGTGCAAAGAAACCTGTACGGCGCATCACCAGAAAAAAAAGTCCTGTTGCAGCAAAAGCTTCAGAAACCGAAACCCAAGTTCGTGAAACTGTCACAGAAGAGCAGGAAACCTCAGAACAGAAGAAGCGAAGGGGCAGACCCAAGAAAGCAAACACGGTAAAACGTGCAGAAACTGATGCAACCAACGCTGAACAACCACAATTGGACCTTTCCGTTGAGGAAAAGCCTGCTGTTGAGAAACGTGAGACGCAACAAGAACCCGCTGAGAATGCCCAGAGAAATCGGGATAATGATCAGCAAC